>JAHHRS010000005.1 GCA_020025675.1 Oscillospiraceae bacterium | reverse complement strand
AAAACCGGGGAGCATGTGCTTTAACAGCATTTCAGCCATGCCCAATGGCTCAAGAGTCAGACATTTTTCCCAGTCAAAGGGACGTTTGCCCAAATCTTTATCAATATATAAACCGCCGTCGGGAGCTAAACCCTGCAAAACCGCTTCTCTGTCGGTCGCTTTATAATTTCCTCTGGTGCTTTCGTAATACATAATATTCTCCTTACTCAACTGCTAATATTTTGGGGTTTTCCAAGCCTTCAATTTTGCAAAGCTCCTTTAAAAGATCAGCCATAGAACCGGGCATGGAGCTTATTTCCAATGTAACGGTGACACTGGCAATTTCATTTATGGGCGGGCTTTGGGTTATTGCATATACGCTGGCGCCCGCTTCGGAAATTTTTGACAGCATTGCGCTGAGTATTCCCGGCTCATGTACCAGCATTACGGAAATGACAGCCTTTCTGCCCTTACTAAGGTCAGAAGGTTCGTATATAAAATCCTTGTATTTGTAGTAGGTGCTGCGTGAAATGCCAACCTGTTTTACGGCCTGACTTATTTCCCTGCACTTTCCGGTTTCCATCAGCCGCCGAGCTTCCAGAACTTTGGAATAGTATTCAGGCAATATGCTTTTATGAATTATAAGAAAGTTATCAAGCATTGGTACATCTCTCCAATTGTTTTAATTTCCCGGAAATAGGTCTTGTTTTTCTTCAAACCTTATGATACACTGTCTTCATCAAAAATACAAGTGTCTTTTTACCACGGACACGCAAAAATGGAGGTTTTTTTATGAAGGTGGCAGTTTTGGGCTTTGGCACCGTCGGTGTTGGAGTTTTTGAGATGCTGGGAAATGCAGAAGGGCTGGAGCAGGGGACTGTTCTTGTCCGTCCGGGAAAGAACGATATGGCCTTTAAACGAACTTCCATTGAGGAAATAGTTTCAGACCCGGAGATTTGGGCGGTTGCAGAGGTGATGGGCGGCATTGAGCCGGCGTTCAGCTATGCAAAAGAGGTTTTAAAGGCGGGAAAACATTTTGTCACTTCAAATAAAGCCCTTGTAGCTGCAAAGGGAATTGAGCTTTCAAACCTTGCCTATGAAAACAATGTGGGCTTTTTGTTTTCAGCCGCCTGCGGCGGTGCAGTTCCTATTCTGCACAATCTGTCCATTGCGAGAGAGAGCGATAAAATCCTCTCAATAAGCGGCATTTTAAACGGTACAACCAACTACATGTTAGACTCAATGCAGAGACTTGGACTTGACTACTCCGAGGCCTTGAAAGACGCCCAGAGGCTTGGCTATGCAGAAGCAGATCCTACTGCAGATGTATCAGGTTTGGATGCCCTTAGAAAAATAATGCTTGCATGTGCCGTGAGTTTCGACATGCTCCCAACAGAGGGAATTTTAAACGAAGGAATTGAAAATATCACATCCCAGGATGTAAAGCATTTTATGTCCAGAGGTTACACATGCCGCCTTATGGTTAAGGGCGGAAGGACGGAAAACAGTGTCTACGCATACGCAGAGCCGGTACTCTTTAGAGAATCAGCTCCTGAGTGTTCAGTACTGCAAAACTTTAATATGGCATGCTATGAGGGCCTAAACTCCGGCAGAATATCCATTATCGGACAGGGGGCGGGCAGGTATCCCACAGCTTCCGCTGTGCTTCGGGACTTGAGCACTATTCTGGGCGGAAGAAAATACATGCTTAGGCAGAATTGTAAGGCGGTAAAAGCCGAAAACGATAAACTGAGCCAGCTTTACTATGTGCGTCTGCCTGAGAGTATGGCCTCTCGTATTCCTGCGGAAAGCGCTGATACAGAAAACGGAGTTGCAAGGCTTATAACAAAACCCCTGTCAGTGCTCAAAATGCACAGCTTGGCGGCAAAAATCAGAGAGGAAGGCGGAAAGATATTCTTTGCCGCAATAGGTGAGTAGTAAAAATGTTGAAAGTTGCAAAATTCGGGGGTTCCTCGGTTGCAGGAGCAGAACAGTTTGTAAAAGTAAAAAATATTGTGGAAAGTGATCCTGCACGGCGTGTGGTCATAGTATCTGCGGCAGGAAAACGGGATAAAGACGACCATAAGATAACAGACCTTTTATATCTCTGCCATGCTCACCTTGAGTATGGTGTAAGCTGTGATGATATTGTTAACACCATAGAGAAAAGGTTTATTGAGATAAAAGAAACTTTAGGCTTAAGCTACGACGTTAAAAATGACTTTGAAGCTCTTAAAAACAGGCTCACAAAAGACATGAGCGTGGACGAGCTTGTTTCCAGAGGTGAATATTTTACCGCAAAACTTATGGCGGAATATCTGGGGTTTCGGTTTATAGATGCCGCTGACTGTTTCTTCTTCGGCCTTGACGGACAGGTAGACAGAGAAAAAACAGATGCAGCTATCAAAGAAGCTTTGGATAAATACCAAAAAATACTGATTCCCGGTTTTTACGGAAAACTGCCTACCGGAAGAATAAAGACAATGAGCCGGGGAGGAAGCGACATAAGCGGGGCCATAGCATCTGCGGCAGTTAATGCGGATGTATATGAAAACTGGACAGACGTTTCCGGAATTTTGATGGCAGACCCCAGAATAGTTGATGAACCTAAATCCATTGCAAAGCTTACATATGCGGAGCTGAGAGAACTCTCATTTATGGGGGCGTCGGTTTTGCATGAGGAGTCCATTCTTCCGGTTAAAGAGCGGGGAATTGCGCTAAACATAAGAAATACAAACAACCCGCAACACCCCGGTACAATGATAGTTGAGAGTATAGAAGAGAAGGGCGCAGGGGAAAAGCTGATAACCGGCATAGCAGGGAGAAAGAATTTCAGCATAATCACTGTATGCAAAAGAAACATAAATATAAATGAGACACTTCGACAGGTCTTGGATATTTTCGACAGATACAAAGTGAATGTAGAGCATATAAATTTAGGGCTGGATTCCTTTGCTGTGGTGGCTTCAACAACAGCTATGGGAGATTCTGTTTACGATATAGCCTCCGACATTAAAAAGACCTGTCGTCCCGACAAAGTAAATATCCAGGAAGGTCTTGCACTTGTAGCGGCAGTGGGACGTAAAATGACTTTCCGTCCAGGTACATCAGGCAGACTTTTTAAAGCCTTAGGCGAAAACGGAGTTAATATCCGCATTATAGCTCAGGGTGCCGACGAGTTGTCTATAATAGTAGGCGTTGAGAATGAACAGTTTGAAACAGCTATAAAAGTCCTGTATGAGGGCTTTACCGGTTAATATGAAGGGAGAATAATATGAAAAAGTATAATATTGCTATATTAGGCGCTACCGGCGCAGTTGGAAGAGAAATGCTTAAGGTTCTGGAAGAATATGACATTCCCGTTGAAAAACTTCTTCCCCTTGCAAGCGCCAGAAGTGCCGGCGGATATGTGGAATTTAAAGGGCGCAATATTCAGATAGAAGAAGCAACAGAGGACAGCTTCAAGGGCATGGACTTCGTACTTGGCGCTGTAAAAAACGGCATGTCAAAGCGCTTTGCTCCTGCAATAGTAAAAAGCGGCGCTGTGTACATAGATAACAGCTCCGCATTTAGAATGGACGGGGACGTTCCTCTGGTAGTGCCGGAAATTAACGGTGGGGATGCATTTAACAATAAGGGCATTATTGCAAATCCAAACTGCTCATCCACTATAAGCTTTATGGCTCTTGCGGGTATTTCAAAGCTCTCACCCATAAAATCCATTGTTGCCTGCACCTATCAGGCAGTGTCGGGAGCAGGACAAGGCGGTCTTATGGAACTTGAAAACCAGCTTAAATCCATTGCGGGCGGCGAAAAACCGGAGTGCAAGGTTTTTCCCACCCAAATTGCAATGAACGTTATACCTTGCATAGGTGATTATCTGCCTAACCTCTACACCGACGAGGAAATGAAGATGCAGAACGAAGGCAGAAGAGTACTTCATAATCCGGACTTAAAGGTCACATGTACCTGTGTCAGAGTTCCGGTAATGCGCTCTCACTCCATTTCATTAACTGTCCGCACCGAGAGAAAAATTTCGGTTGAGGAGGCAAAAAAAGCCGTAAGAAATTATCCGGGAGTAAAGCTTATTGAAGATTATGAAGGCAGAAATTATCCAACGCCTTTGGACACCGGAAATCAGGACTTGGTCTGGGTTGGCAGAATTCGTGAAGACCTTACATCCGATAACGGACTAACTCTCTGGTGCTGCGGAGACCAGATTAGAAAAGGAGCCGCAAGCAATGCAGTTCAGATATTAAAGCTGTTCATTGATAAATAAGGAAGATGAAGAAAAACGGTCATGCCACATAAGGAAGTTTTTTGAAAAATACGGAACAGCCCCGCTTTGGGGCTGTTCTTTATACGCTATGGGGCACTACTGCAGAACGCTGAAAGCCCAGACGGTGAAACTTCAGACAGACCAGACACTAAAAATGGTACTCAGAAGTGTGTGCCATTGACACAAGGGGATTTGCCCCCATTCCTATAACGTTTGAAAATCAATTCCATCCCCAAATTAGGCAGTGGCCTTACAAAATATTTCTACCAAAACAGCATGTAAACAAAACATTACATGACTACTTAAGTTTACAAAAAAGAAATAAAGCAGGGATATAATTAGGGCAAAACGAAGATATTTTAAAATACATGTAAACTCCCGTAAACTATTGTTACATAACATGCAAAGAAAAGTTTATTGCATATTCTCAAAAAAGGTATATACTAATTATGATTTTAAGAAATAAAAATGTCCAAAACTATAAAAATAAGAGGTTTTTACATGACTATAGGAGAAAAAATAACCAAGCTTCGTGCTGCAGCACATATTTCACAGGAACAGCTTGCCGAAAAACTTAATGTTTCCAGACAGTCTGTCTGTAAATGGGAAGCTGATCAGGCCTTACCCCAAATTGATAAGGTTCTGCAGCTTTGTGAGCTGTTTTCGGTTTCGGCGGATGCGCTTTTAAAAGACAGCATCACCATTGACCGCAGCGAGGACGGAGAGGAATATCACTTCAAATATTTCGGCACAGACGGCTTTCGCGGTGAGGCCAATGTTTCGCTCACCTCTATGCATGCCTATAAAGTCGGCAGATTTTTAGGCTGGTATTTTACTTCTGAACTTTGCAAAGCCAGTCGGCCTAATCACCGCACACGTGTGGTTATCGGTAAAGATACCAGACGGTCCAGCTATATGCTGGAATATGCCATTGCCGTAGGACTTACAGCTTCCGGCGCAGATGCTTATATGCTGCATGTTACTACCACCCCAAGCGTTTCTTTTGCTACCCGGCAGGATGATTTTGACTGCGGTGTTATGATTACCGCATCCCACAATCCCTTTACGGATAACGGGATTAAAATTATCAATCGCTACGGCGAAAAGTTGGATGATAAAACCACTGAATATATTGAGCGCTATATTGACGGTGATTTAACATCTCTCGGTGTAACCGGCTCAGATTTGCCGCTTGCCTGCGGGGAAAAATTAGGCCGCATTGTAGATTATGTTTCAGGCAGAAATCGCTATCTGGGCTATCTGATTTCTCTGGCATCCAACTCCTATAAAAAGCTTCGCATCGGTTTAGACTGTGCCAACGGTGCATCATGGATGATTGCTAAATCCGTGTTTGATGCTTTGGGGGCACAAACCGTTGTTATCGGCGCAGAGCCGGACGGCTTGAATGTCAATGACGGCTGCGGCTCTACACATGTTGAAAAATTGTGCCGGCTTGTGCGAGATGAACATCTGGATGTGGGCTTTGCCTTTGACGGTGATGCAGACCGCTGTATTGCAGTGGATGAAAACGGCAACATTGTTGACGGTGATAAAATCATGTATATTTTGGGCAAACGTCTGAAAGACAAGGGTATGCTGAATGGGGAAACCGTTGTAGCTACCATTATGTCCAACAGCGGATTGAAGGAAAGCCTGAAAAAGATTGGCATTGAGTATGCGGAAACAACCGTTGGTGACAGATTTATTTATGAATGTATGCAGAAGAATGATTTTTCTCTCGGCGGTGAGCAGTCCGGTCACATTATCATTAAGAAATATGCCACAACTGGTGACGGTATTTTAACCGCTATTATGTTGACTGAAGAGATCTGCGACAGAAAATCCTCTCTGGGTAAGCTGGCCGATCCGGTGAAGCTTTATCCGCAGCATCTGGAAAATCTTCGTGTGAAGAATAAAGCGGCAGTTATAAACGACGAAGCCGTACAGGAGAAAATCAAGGAGGTTGACCAGCTTATTAACGGCAAGGGCAGAGTGCTCCTGCGCCAAAGCGGCACAGAGCCTGTAATTCGTATTATGATAGAAGCGGAAACCGAGGAAAAGAGTCGGGAATACGCCGAAATGGTTGCCGATGTAGTGAAAGAAAGGGGACATTGTGTTGGTTAAAAGCGTAGAAACTAAAGCATTGTTCACCGTAAAAACAGACTATCTTAAGCCCCTTTTTGAGGGAAAAACATATCCGTGGCAAATTCTCCCTGAAATTAAGGAATATGCCAAAAAACTGGTGGAAGAGGGGATAGAGGGCTTTACCGAATTTGCTCCAGGTGTTTTAATTGGCGAAGGTGTAAAAATCTATCCAACGGCGACCATTGAAGCTCCCTGCATTTTAGGTGCTCATACCGAAGTACGCCCCGGGGCCTTTATTCGCGGTAATGTCATTACGGGGCAGGACTGTGTTATCGGCAATTCCACCGAACTGAAAAATGCCGTTTTGTTGGAGCATGTGCAGGTGCCGCACTATAATTATGTAGGCGATTCTGTTCTCGGCAACGGTGCACATATGGGCGCAGGCTCCATCTGCTCCAATTTGAAATCCGACGGCAGGAACGTGGTTATTCACGGTGATAAGGATTACGAAACGGGGCTTCGCAAAATCGGCGGCATTTTAGCTGACGGTGCAGATATTGGCTGCGGTTCGGTTATAAATCCCGGCACAGTGGTGGGCAAAAACACATCCGTCTATCCCCTAACCTCCCTGCGTGGTGTCTATCCCGCAAATTGCATTGTAAAAAGTGCAGAGAATGTGGTAGAAAGAAAGTAAAAATAGAGGATTACTGAAAATACGGATGAGGAATTCTGAATATGAAAAATTCCGAGGTCGGTTCACTTTGAACCTTCCTCGGAATTTTTTGTTTTACCCTTCATTACAGGTCTTATTAAAAGCTTTCGGTGTTTTCTAATTTACCGCTTTACGCAGTGTATGGAAAAGCTTAATGTTCAGGTCCTCCAGAGACCGTGGAGATTGCAGTATGCGTATACTTCCTCAACTCTTTCACCCTCAAGAAGAGCAAAGCTTGCCTTGGGAGCATCGCCGGGCTTTAAAACCTTTCTCTGGTTGCCGTAATTAGTCTGGATGAAAATCCACTCAATGTAGTGATTTTCCAGCATTGGGTGCTCTACGGCGCCTACGGTGACGTTAACAATATTTCCCCTGACTTCATACACGGGAACGTGCTTTTCAGCAGCGCCGTCTGAGGTTCCGGGAATGAGCTGAGTCATTCTTTCACCGCAGCACACAACCGGTACGCCGGCATCTTTTACCATGGCAACGATGTTGCCGCAGTGCTTGCAGATGTAAAACTTCTGTTCCATAATAATTTCCCCCTGTTATAGTGTATTAGATTGGTGCTCTGCTATATTAGATCAGTGCTCTCCGCACTGGTCTGCATGCTCGTGGTGGTGGCATACCTCACCGGTGGAAACAAGCTCACCTCTGAGGTAAGCTTCAACAGCGGCCTTAGAATCGCCGGAAGCACCTACAACCACCTCAACTCCACGCTCGTTGAAAATATCAACAGCGCCGCCGCCCATACCGCCTGCAATAATGACATTCACGCCTTTGTCGGCAAGGAAGTTAGGCAGAAAACCGGGCTTGTGACCCGGATTGGGTACATTCTCGGAGGAGACAACCTTGTTGTCTTCTATATCGTAAATCATGAAGTTTTCACAGTGACCAAAATGAGGCCAAATTTCAGAACCGTTACAGGATACAGCAATTTTCATTATTATTTTCTCCTTTTTAAATTAAAATATTATTAAAATCCTTATATATTATATAGTCCTATGTATATATAATAACGTTTTTATTTCCCTTATTCAAGGTGTATTTTTAAACAATTAAACTATTTCTTGATAAAGACCTGTGAAAAAAGTATCCGTTGAACTTTATAAGTTAACAGATCAGTGTGTATAGTCAATAATGCGCACATCATCCCCTAAATCATTGGCAACGAGGTCACGCATCTTTTTTGCAAAGGGGCAGGGGTAGCCTATGGGAGTACCTTTTTGAATACAGGAGGCGAAAGCTATTGTGTCTGCTCCCCGCTTTACAAGCTCCCGTGCTCTCAAAACCCCTTTCTTACCGGGACAGCCGCCGCAGTTTATAAAGCCTATGATTTCAATATCTTCCTCTACGCCCTCAAAAGCGCCTTTACGGTTTTTTATTACCTTGAAATCAGCAGTGCCGGGACAATAGTCCTCAGTCTGCATACAGCGGATTACTCCAAGCTTCATCTTTATGCCTCCAATAGAGCCATTGTTTTTTCGTATACCTGTTTTAATGCGTCTTTTAGGGGACAGTCCACATCTGCTACACTCAGACCTTGATTTATGGCCTGAGAGGCTTTTTTATCGAAAGGTAAAAAGCCTGCAAAAGCAATGTTGTCTTCTTCACAGAAACTCTTAATTTCCTCTGCCTTTTCAGGGCAGACGTCATATTTGTTGACGCATACCGCCACCTTTACTCTGAGAATATCAGAGGTATGCAGAAGACGTTTAAGGTCTGAAAGACCGGAGGCACTGGGCTCGGTGATAATAAGCGCCATGTCCACTCCTGTAACAGAGGCAATAACCGGACATCCTATTCCGGGAGAACCGTCAATTACAGATAACCGTGCGTGGGGGGCGGCTTCACTCATAACGCTTTTAACTTCGCTTACAAGCTTTCCTGAGTTGCCTCTGCCCATTTTAAGCCGGGCAGTTGCAAAAGTCTGTGCGCCTCTGTAAAGCCAAAGTTTACCGGCAGCATCAGGCGACATGGAAATTGCCTTTGCCGGGCAGATCTCAGTACAAACTCCGCAGCCTTCGCAGCCGAATTCGTCTATCTCATAGTGACCGTCGGCTTTCTTTACAGCTCCGAAACGGCAGTTTGCGGCACACTTACCGCAATTAAGGCATTTGTCGGGGTCAATCAGGGCTTTATCCATACCGTAGTAATCCGTAACTTCCGGCTCATTGCTTATATTTGAGACAATATGCAGGTTAGGAGCGTCAACGTCGCAGTCGGCAAAAGCCTGCGCATTTGAAAAACGGATAAATGAGGCAGCTGTTGTGGTTTTTCCTGTGCCGCCCTTGCCGCTTAAAATAAGTAGCTTTTTCACTTTTCCGCCTCCATGCTAATATAATCCAGAAGAGATTTAAACATTTCTCTGTATTCCTCTTTTTCCTCAGAAGCAACGTGAGCGTTAGCACCCAGCGTTGCCAGCTCTTCGGAATACGGTATTCTGAGAGCTATGGGGATATGGTGGTATGAGCAAAAATCCTCCAAGGGAGGGTATGTTTCCGATTCCTTATTTATTACGGCACAGCATGGCTTTCCCATAAGCTGAGACAGCTGGTATACCATACTGAAATTATGAAGTCCAAAGGCGGTAGGCTCTGCAATTATTACGCAGTAATCCGACATGGAAACGCTCTCCATAACCGCACAGGCGCTTCCCGGAGGGCAGTCAATTATAACATTTTCTGACGATTCAAAGCCTTCCCTTAAAGCTTCCTTTATAATGGGAATGCCGCTCTCCTCACCGGGGTTCATAATGCCGGTAATTACACGGGTTTCTCCGTGGATTCCCTGTTCTACCACGCCGATTTCACGATCAGTCTCATTAATGGCACTCTCCGGGCAAAAAAGAGCGCAGCCGCCGCAGGAGTGGCATATTGAGGAAAATATAATGGGCTTGTTCTTTACAAAGGCCATAGCGTGAAACCTGCAGAAATCCACACATTTACGGCATCCTGAGCATTTCATGACGTTTACAAGAGGTACTTTTACTTTTACGGCTGTGCTTTTAAGTCCTTCCGGTTTTAAAAACAGCCTGCCGTTGGGCTCCTCCACGTCGCAGTCCACATAAGCGGCCTTTCCGGCGGCTATGGCAAGGTTGGTGGAGACAAAGGTTTTGCCTGTGCCGCCTTTGCCGCTCAATACAGCTATCTTCATGCTATGCCGTGGTAGCCCGCGTGAAACTTTGTAAGCAGTGATAGCTTTCCTTCAGTAAGAGCTTTAATATTTTCTTCCCCGTCTGAGCCTTCGGACTTGTATATCTTTATATTTGCGGCTTTGAATACTTCAGCAGCATTTTCACCGCAGCGGACGGTTATAAGTGCATCTGCGCCGCCGTCCACAACAGCCTGAGCTGCCTTGACTCCTGCACCGCCGGAAGCTTCAGCGCCGGGGTTTACCACAAATTCCTCAGAACCGTTCTCGGTGTTTTTAAAAAGAAAGAATGGAGCTCTGCCGAATGAGACGCAAATATTCTTCTTATCCTCGTCCATAGGTAATGCTATTATCATTTTTGAATCTCCTTAATAAGTTATACAAATTTAACATTTATTTTTATTATCAGAGTTAAAACAGCCATTTAACCAAGCGTTAAAAGCCTCTTCGGCGTTACCGGAAACTCCGGAAAAAACCTCTATATCATTTCCACACAGCGCACTGAGAGCAACCCCGCCTATGCCGCTGCAGATGAGTTTGTCTACCTGAAATTTCTTCAGAATATCAGGCAGAGTTCCTCTTTGAATTCCGTTAAGTTTTACGAGATTTTTTTCAAGGAGAGTTCCGTCTTTGACATCGTACAGAATAAAGCTTTCTGAGCGGCCGAAATGAGGGAAAATATTATCACCTTTGCACACAACAGCAACTCTTACTGCACCTTGTTCTTTTACAACCATAGCCGGTTCTACTGAATTTTGCGGTGTTTCTGAAGCTGTTCTGCACCTTCCTCCCGCACAGCAGGGAGCTGAGCCGTCGCATATACGGTAATTTCCACCCTCAATTTTAAGCGACAGGCCGTTAACAAGAAATTTAGCTATTTTCTTTCTTGCACTGTCGTAAATTTCCGTGACGGTGGTGCGTGAGATGCCCATTTGCTTTGCACACTCCTCATGGGTTCGGTTTTCGTAATCCACCAGACGGAAAACCTCATATTCGTCAGTACTGAGCGTTATTACCTCCCGCCCGTCAACACCGCAAGGGGAGAACTCATTGAACATGGGCTCAGCACAGACAAGTCGGCATTTCTGCGGTCTGGACATTCTGTTCACCTCTTTCCATTCCGTTATATGTCGATAATATTATAAGCCAAGACGGTGAAGCCGTCAAGGGAATAAAGAGAAAACTATATAAGTTTATAAAAAAATCGCCGTCTGCAAAGCTGCAGCGGCGATTTAGTACATTTTAAATTTATTACAGTCCGATAGCCACAGCACCACTTACAAGGAGCATCTGAGCTATAAGCAGGATAAAGAAGAGCGGCAAGAACCACTTTACCCATTTCTGGTAGGGAATATCTGCAAGACCGCAGACGATAACAATATTACCGGTGGGCCAGAGAAGGTTTGTAAGGCCGTCTCCAAACTGGAAAGCAAGACATGCTGTATCTCTTGTTACATTCAGAGCGTCTGCCAGAGGAGCTATTATAGGCATTGTCACGGCGGCCTGACCGGTAGCGGAAGAAATGGGAAGGTTAATAAGGGTCTGAACGAAAAGGATAAGCTGGGCGGAAATAGATGGCGGAGCTTTCTTTAAAAGCTCTGCCAGAGCATGAATAATTGTGTCAGTTATCTGAGCGTTATTCATAACAACAAGTATGGCTCTTGAAAGTCCGGCGATAAGAGCACCCCATACCATTCCCTTGATGCCTTCTACAAATTCGTCTACATATTTTTGACCGCTCCAGCCGCAGATGAGGGCAGCCACAACGGACATTATGATAAAGAGACCGCAGAGCTGAGCGTTGCTCCAGCCAAATTTCATCAGGCCAACCATTAAAATTACTATGGATATGAGCATATCCAGAAGAACAAGTATAGATCTCCGGTCCATCTTGTATTGGTCCAGATCACCGTCACTGAAACTGTGAACACAGGGGCGGCCGTAGAGCGGGGAAATGGTCGGGTCTTTTTTAACCTTTATGCCGTAGCGTACCAGATAAATTATGGAAATGCCCATTAAAACTACAAAGCTGAACCAACGGTATGGCTGATTTGAATATATGGGGACTTCTGCTATGCCCTGAGATACAGCCACATTATATGGATTGAGAGTACCTGCGGTAAAGCCGATGTAATCACCCAGACACAAAATAGCAAAACCGAATATCGGGTCGTAACCCAAGGCAACTCCCAGACCTACCATTAGGGGATAAAATCCGAATAGTTCGCTTAACATACCGAACATTGAACCGCATATACCGAACACAATCATTAAAACTACGGCTAATATCATCCCCTTGCTGCCCAGCTTTTTTAAAATGGAACCTATTCCTGCGTGAATAGCTCCGGTACGCATCATTATGCGAAAACTGGCGCAGCAGCATAAAATCATAAATATAGTGCTGCCTGCCTCAACACAGCCGGTATAAAGGGCAGAAAACAGCTCTAAAAAACCGGTTGGCTTGGTATCGGCTTTATCTATAACGTGATAGGAACCGTCTATTGCAATGTTTCTTACAGTACCGTTAATGTCTACCTGTTTATAGTCATATGAGCCTGCCGGAACTATCCAGCTCAATATGGCAGCAATCACCACCATTGCAAAAACAATAATCCAGGTGTCAGGCATTTTAAATTTCTTCTTATTTTCTGCGGTTTTAACTTTAGGCTTTGTCATAAGATTCTCCTTTAGTATACACGGGCGGATTTTCCGGCTCGGCCGTTTATAATTTTGCCGTCTTTTACGGCGGGAGTTCCGTTTACTATTACATAATCTATTCCCACAGGGGCAATAAGGGGACTGTCAAAAGAGGAGCGCTCTTCAATGGTTTCAGGGTCAAAAATCACAACGTCCCCGTCAGAACCTATGCTGAGATTGCCTTTATTTTTCAGTCCAAGTTGTTTTGCGGGCATGGCGGTTATGCGGTTTATTGCATCAAACATGGAGAGCTTGCCGCCTTTTACATATCTGCGAATAAAGCGGGGGAATGCACCGGACGCTCTCGGATGACCGGCACCGGCGCTCATTAAACCGTCACTTCCCATAATTACTGCAGGGTGAGTGTATGCTAAATCAACCTGAGACTGCTCCATAACGTAGCATATAGTTTTGCACTGAGGCTTATCCCGACGGACTTCATCAAAAATTTCCTTGGTGCAGCGCTGACCTTTATATTTACCTTCTGCAAGCTCTACCGCATCGTAGGAACAGTTATACCGCCTCAGCCATCCGTCGTTATAGGTGGCTGAGCCAAGAGCGGTGGAAAAGGCGTCATAAGGATAGCAGTCGCAAAATATACGGGGATTTTTCATTCTGTAATCATCAATTAGAGACAGAAAATCACCCATTTGCCCAAAGCCCGCCATACTGCCGATATGGGAAACCTGAAGGGGAACATCCAAGGTGAGTCCTGCGTCAAGAAATTCTCTTGCTGCACTGAAAACAGCCGATGCATCATCTCTTATATGTGCGGCAACCATTTTACCCTGCTTTTTGGCACCTGCTGCAGTTTCTGTCAGCTCTTTAGAGTCCATGCCGGGTACATATCTTATGCCGTAGGAAATGCCCGCACAGCCTCTTGTAAGAGCATCCTCCATTGCGGCGGCACATGCTTTTATCTGCTCCGGTGCAGCTGAAGCGTAATCATCGGCACAGCCTGAGAGCCGTCTGAAATACTGGTGACCTGCCAGCATGGCAATATTTGTGTAAGTACCGTCTCTGTCGGCTATGTCCATATATTCTGCCGGGTGATAAGAATTTTCTCCGCAGTTTCCGCCTACGGCAGTAGTAACACCCATGCGAACCATGCAGGCAAGTATTGCCTTTTCTTCATCGGAATAGAGTTTACCGTCAGGGCCTATCGGATCTTCATGCATATGTATATCTATAAATCCGGGACATACGATTTTATTTTTTGCGTCAATTACCAAATCGGCTTTTACTTCGCTTTCAGGGACAGGAGCTACTTTGCCGTTTTCCAGATAAAGACTGCGCTTTGAGCAGACGAGGTTTTCAGGGTCTATAAGAAGACCGTTCTGTATTAAAATCTTCATGATGAAAACACCTCACATAATCAACCATTTTATTATATTGCTTAAATTTGCAATTTTAAATAGGTATTACTGCTCAATACATTGCAAAAGCTGTCATTACAGAAAAAACGTCGGAGAATTTTTCTCCGACGACTTAATAATTATTTTATTAAAAAATTAAAAGGTCAAGGACAAACGTCCTTGACCTTTGGTGCGAGAGAGGAGAATCGAACTCCCACGTCAGTTGACACACGCCCCTCAAACGTGCCTGTCTACCTGTTCCAGCACTCTCGCATATTTCGCCGGTGCTTCGACTCCATTTAAAGCCGCTTGCACCACTTGGCGGCGCCACATTTAAGGCATTGATGATTATATCAGATAATCGAAATTTGTCAACACTATTTTGGAATTTTTTTTAAAAAATTTTTTCTGAGGCTTAGAACGAAGAAAACGGAGGCTGTAATCAGCAGCAAAAATATAGCCCAGGCACCGTAATTCATGCCCAATAGATAGCGCCGCTTTAGATAGGCGTAGTAGCCTAAAACAGAGGCAAACTGAGACAGCGCAGCTGCCGCGGCCAGCTTGGGAACTGCAAAGGCCAAAATAAGACACATTATATCTGCGGCAAAAAAGTAGCGCTCGTGCATATGGGGAAGAAGAAAAGGAATACCCAGCGTAAAAAGCAGTGCAGCCCACATGACGCTGCTGTTGCTGAGTTCTTTCCTTTTCCAAAATGAAAGCCCAAGAACTGTTAGCATAAAGATGAACGCGGCAGCTATTGCAAGTTTAGAGGCTAACTCTTCGTTATTTATTCGGTTAAGAATGGCAAATACGGATGGCGAACTGTAATTGAGTCCCGAACCTATACTGCCGGTTTGACTGAAATACAAAGTTACGGTCTCTATAAAGGGTCTGCCCGCAAAAACAGCGGGCAACACTAAAATTACATAGCTGAGGGGGAAAAGCAAAAAGTGTTTCCAGTTGAATTTACCTTTAAACCATAATACGGCATAAACAGGCAAAATGAAAACTGCCTGAAGTTTAAAGCCAAAAGACAAAGCGGCAAGTACCATAGACAGGCACGGCCTGTCCGTGAGAGCAAAATATATGCCCAAAAGTGCCAAGGCCACATAAATGCTGTCACACTGTCCCCAGAGAGCACCGTTTAAAAAGACAGTAGGCAGGCATAGGACACCTATAAAGCAGGAGATAAGTACAGCGGGAGATTTTTTGAAGAGGGACAGAATCTTCATGGAACCGTAGGCAAGAAGGACATCGAAGAAAATGCTGAGCAGTTTTATAAGATACAGGTCACTTACCGGAATGTAGGAGAACAGGGCGAGAAAATAGAGGTAGGGAACGTTATAGTTGCCAATCGGACGGCCCAAAGCTTTAAACCCGCCGTTCTGCCTGAAAAACTCCACCCAGCGGCTCAAAAAATCCTCATAGTCCAAGGTCTTATAGTCTAAAGCAAAAGCCCTCAGGAGAAATGCAAGAAATATTAAAACAAGAGCCGAGACAAAATGCGGGGTCTTTTTAAGCAGTCCTTCCCTATACAATAGCCAAAATGCCAACAATGCTTCGGTCGAAAGCAGCATAAACACCGTAAGACCCATCTTTTCCTCCTTAAATCAAAGTCAATTAGTAAAAAATAATAAAAAAATAGGCCGAGGCTTCACACCCCCGCCAAAATTTCGTAATAAATTAAAAAAATCCTTGACTTTACAGTTACAACAGTGATAGAATAGCTTGCTACATATGCAGGGACAGAGATATATTCCCAGTCCTTTGCTGTGTTTAGTATAGCATTATGACGATGTAAATTCAACACAATGGCTGCATGTTTTAACAACTGCACCGGGTGTTTACAAATGTGAGAAGGAGAGTGCGCCAATGCCAAAAGATGTTCTCTACGGCAAGACCCTGCGAAAGAGTTTTGCCCGCACCGAGGAAATCATGGAAATGCCTAATCTTTTGGAAATCCAGAAGAGTTCATACAAGTGGTTTCTCGAGACAGGACTGCGTGAGGTTTTCAGAGATGTAGACTCCGTAACTGACTATTCCGGTAATCTGGAGTTGAGCTTTATCGACTACTCCATGAACGAAGAGCCCAAATACAGCGAGGAGGAGTGCAAGGCCAGAGATGCCACATATGCCGCCCCCTTAAAGGTTAAAGTCAGGCTTCGCAATAAGGAGACGGAGGAGATAAAAGAGCAGGAAATCTTCATGGGCGATTTCCCGATTATGACTGACGGCGGCACTTTCGTTATTAACGGTGCCGAGCGTGTTATAGTCTCTCAGATTGTCCGCTCTCCCGGCGTATACTACGGCAGGGATTTGGATAAATCCATGATGAGCGTGTACTCTGCTACCGTAATTCCTTATCACGGCGCATGGCTGGAGTACGAAACGGACGCAAACGACGTTTTTAATGTCCGTATAGATAAGAACCGCAAGCTTCCTATCACATGGTTCTTAAAGGCTATGGGTGCTTACGACGAAAATCGTCCTGCAACTTGGCTTTCCTGCATATCCGATCCGTATGTGGGTGCTGTCACCAACGAGAGACTTAAAGAGATATTCGGCGAGGATGAGCGTATGATTGCTACTCTCGACAAGGACACCACCGCAAACCGTGATGAGTGCCTTATCGAGGTTTACAGAAAGCTCCGTCCGGGCGATCCTCCCACTGTGGAATCCGCTGAGACTCTGCTTGACGGTCTTTTCTTTGACCGCCGCCGTTACGAGATTTCAAACGTGGGTCGTTACAAGTTCAATAAGAAACTGTCTCTCTTCCCCCGTATTGCAGGCTTTACACTTGCCGAGCCTGTGGCTGATCCCTTTACCGGCGAAATAATCGCTGAAGAAGGCGAAGTTATTACAAGGGATAAGGCTCAGGTCATTGCAGATGCCGGCGTTGTAGCTGTCAACCTTATGGCAGACGGTAAAAAGGTTCGTGTATTCTCCAACGGTATGGTTGATATAAGAAAGTATGTTGACCTCAGTGATGAAGAGCTGGAAGAGCTGGAGATAAACGAAAAAGTCCGCGGTATCGTTATGCAGCAGCTGGTTGAGCGCTATGAGGGCGAGGCTCTTAAAGACGCTATTCGTGAGAACATAGATGTTCTTATTCCTAAGCACATCGTTGTTGATGATATTTTCTCTTCTGTTAACTACCTTAATGCTCTTGCCCACGGCATAGGAAATGTGGATGATATAGACCATCTGGGCAACCGCCGTGTCCGCTGCGTGGGTGAGCTTTTACAGAACCAGTTCCGTATAGGCTTCAGCCGTATGGAGAGGGTTATAAGAGAGCGCATGACTTTGCAGGATCTTGATGTTGTCACTCCTCAGAGCCTTATAAATATCCGCCCGGTTACAGCTGCAATTAAGGAATTCTTCGGTTCTTCACCTTTGAGCCAGTTCATGGATCAGACAAACCCTCTGTCTGAGCTGACTCACAAGCGCCGTATTTCTGCTCTGGGCCCCGGCGGTCTTTCCAGAGAGAGAGCAAGCTTTGATGTTCGAGACGTTCATTACAGCCATTACGGACGTCTTTGCCCTATTGAGACTCCTGAAGGTCCTAACATCGGCCTTATAAGCTACCTTGCATCATACGCAAGGGCCAATGAGTACGGATTTCTTGTTGCTCCGTACAGAAAGGTGGAGAAGGGTACCTGCCGCGTAACCGACGAGGTGGAGTACATGACAGCCGATCAGGAAGACCAGTTCATAGTCGCTCAGGCCGCAGAACCGGTAGACGAGAACGGCGTGTTTATTAATAAACGTATAACCTGCCGCCACCGCAACGATACAATAGAAGTTAACCGCGAAGAAGTTGACTACGTGGACGTCAGCCCCAAGATGATGGTTTCAATAGCTACCGCTATGATACCGTTTCTTGAAAACGACGACGCTAACCGTGCTCTGATGGGTGCAAACATGCAGCGTCAGGCAGTTCCTCTGCTCACCACTCAGGCTCCTATTGTTGCCACCGGTATTGAGCATAAGTGCGCTGTTGACTCCGGTGTGTGCGTTGTAGCAGAAGAAGACGGTTTAGTCACAAGAGTTGACGCAAATTATATTACAGTAAGATACGATTCCGGTCGTGTTAAAGACTATAAGCTTATAAAGTTCTCCCGTTCAAACCAGGGTACTTGCCTCAACCAGCGTCCGATTGTAAACGCAGGTGAAAGAATCAGCAAGGGCGACGTTCTGGCTGACGGCTCCAGCACATCTCAGGGTGAAATTGCTCTGGGAAAGAATATCCTTGTAGGCTACATGAACTGGGAAGGCTACAACTACGAAGACGCTATACTTCTTAACGAGCGCCTTGTTATGGAAGACGTATTCACTTCAATTCATATTGAAGAGTATGAATGCGACGCCAGAGATACAAAACTTGGACCTGAGGAAATTACCCGTGATATACCCGGAGTAGGTGAAGAAGCTCTCAAGTACCTTGACGAGCGGGGAATTATCATGGTCGGTGCCGAGGTTACTGCCGGTGATATTCTGGTGGGTAAGGTTACTCCCAAGGGAGAGACCGATCTTACCGCTGAAGAGCGTCTGCTCCGTGCAATATTCGGTGAGAAGGCAAGAGAGGTAAGAGATACTTCGCTGAAGGTTCCCCACGGCGAGAGCGGTATAATAGTTGACGTTAAGGTGTTCACCCGTGAAAACGGCGATGAAATGAACCCGGGCGTAAACGAAGTTGTAAGAGTCTATATCGCACAGAAGAGAAAAATCTCCGTGGGCGATAAGATGGCAGGTCGTCACGGTAACAAGGGTGTTGTTTCCCGTATTCTCCCCAGAGAAGATATGCCATACCTGCCTGACGGTACTCCTCTTGATATAGTTCTTAACCCCTTGGGTGTTCCCTCACGAATGAATATAGGACAGGTTCTTGAAGTTCACCTTGGCTATGCGGCTCAGGCCCTTGGCTGGAAGGTTGCAACTCCTGTCTTTAACGGAGCAAACGAAACCACCATACGCCAGACCCTACGTGAGGCAGGCCTACGTGAGGACGGTAAGAGCGTCATGTATGACGGACGTACCGGTGATAAATTTGATAACGATGTTACGGTTGGCTGGGTTTACTTCCTTAAACTCCACCATCTTGTTGACGATAAGATTCATGCCCGTTCCACAGGCCCCTACAGCCTTGTAACTCAGCAGCCTTTGGGCGGTAAAGCTCAGTTTGGCGGACAGCGTTTCGGCGAAATGGAAGTCTGGGCTCTGGAAGCCTACGGAGCTGCTTACACCCTGCAGGAGATACTGACTGTTAAATCCGACGATGTTACAGGCCGTGTCAAGACCTACGAGGCTATTGTAAAGGGCAACAATATTCCCGAACCCGGCGTTCCTGAATCTTTCAAGGTTCTCGTTAAGGAACTCCAGTCCCTGTGCCTTGACATTAAGGTACTGGATAAGGATGGTAACGAAATCGAACTTAAGGAAGACGATGACGATGATTTCATTCCCGATATGAGAGATGAAATGTATCAGGCCGACGACAGCGAGATTGAGGCCGAGGGATACACCATCGAGGATATTCCCCAAGACGATGATGACGACTACGAAATGGACAATGAAGAGGAGGACGATTAATGAGCTACGCACCTTTTGACGCAATTCAAATTAGCATTGCCTCCCCTGAGACTATTCTCAGCTGGTCCTACGGCGAAGTTAAAAAGCCGGAGACAATCAATTATAGAACTCTTAAGCCTGAAAGAGACGGACTTTTCTGCGAACGTATTTTCGGACCTACAAAGGACTGGGAATGCCACTGCGGAAAGTACAAGAAAATCAGATATAAAGGCAAAATTTGTGACCGCTGCGGTGTTGAGGTTACAAAAAGCAAGGTTCGTCGCGAACGTATGGGTCATATAGCACTTGCTGCGCCTGTGAGCCATATTTGGTACTTTAAAGGCATACCCAGCCGCATAGGACTTATGCTGGACCTTACTCCCAGAACTCTGGAAAAGGTTCTGTACTTTGCAAGCTATATAGTTACCGATCCAGGTTTTACTCCTCTGGAAAAAGGCCAGATACTCACTGAGCGTGAGTATCGTGAGATGCGTGAAAAATATGAGGACGACTTTAAGGCCGGCATGGGTGCTGAAGCAGTAAAGGAACTTCTAAGCCAGATAGACTGCGAGAAGCTGGCAATTGAGCTCCGTGAGGAACTTAAGTCTGCAAGCGGTCAGAAAAAGGCAAAGCTTGTCAAACGCCTTGAGGTTGTTGAGGCTTTCCGTCAGAGCGGCAACCGCCCTGAGTGGATGATAATAGATGTTTTGCCTGTTATTCCTCCTGAAATTCGCCCTATGGTTCAGCTGGACGGCGGCAGATTCGCTACATCTGACCTTAATGACCTTTACCGCAGAGTTATAAACCGTAATAACCGTCTGAAGAGACTTATGCAGCTTAACGCTCCTGATATTATTGTCAGAAACGAAAAGCGTATGCTTCAGGAGGCTGTTGACGCACTTATAGATAACGGCCGCCGCGGCAGAGCCGTTACCGGCGCAAACTCCAGAGCACTTAAGTCCCTCAGCGATATGCTTAAAGGTAAGCAGGGACGTTTCCGTCAAAACCTTCTTGGTAAGCGTGTTGACTACTCAGGCCGTAGCGTTATTGTTGTCGGTCCTGACCTTAAGATCTACCAGTGCGGTGTTCCTAAGGAAATGGCAATCGAGCTGTTCCGCCCCTTTGTTATGAAGAAGCTGGTTGAGGACGGCGTTGCAAATAATATTAAATCCGCCAAGAAGATGGTTGACAAGCAGAAAACCGAGGTTTGGGACGCACTGGAGGATGTTATTAAAGAGCATCCCGTTCTCCTTAACCGTGCACCTACACTGCATAGACTTGGTATTCAGGCATTTGAGCCTGTGCTTGTTGAGGGTCGTGCCCTCAGGCTGCACCCTCTGGTATGTACTGCATATAACGCAGACTTTGACGGTGACCAGATGGCAATCCACCTGCCCCTCTCTGCCGAGGCTCAGGCTGAGGCGAGAATTCTGATGCTGTCTGCAAATAACCTGCTTCGTCCTCAGGACGGTCACCCTGTTACTGTTCCTACTCAGGATATGATATTGGGATCCTATTACCTTACTATGGTGCGTATAGGTTCTGCCGAAAAGGGTGCTGAGAAGCTTATTGTTGATGATCCCGGTGATACGGGACTTACAGCCGGCGAGCTCACCTCCGGTGATGACATTTATGCTGCTAACCAGAAGGCCAAGGAAGAGGGCACAAAGCCTGCTACCTATAAGCCTATCCTTATTTACCGTGATGCCAATGAAGCTATAATGGCATACAATGAGGGCTATGTGGGACTTCACGCTCCCATCAGACTCAGAGTTTCAAAGATTATTGACGGTGTCGAGGTCAAGAAGGTTATTATAACCACTGTTGGCCGTATCATATTCAACGAGCCTATTCCTCAGGATCTGGGCTATGTTGACCGTACCGATCCGGAACATGCCTTTGATCACGAGATAGGCTTCCAGGTGGGTAAAAAGCAGTTGGGCGATATTATTGACCGCTGCATCAAGAAGTACGGCTTTACCATTTCCGCTGAGGTCCTTGACAGTATTAAATCCATGGGATATAAATATTCCACCAGGGCCGCTATCACCATATCAGTTGCAGATATGACAGTTCCTTCTGCCAAGGATGAACTTATTCATGCCACCGAGCAGGAGACCGTTCGCATTGAGCGCCAGTATAAGCGCGGTTTTATTACCGATGATGAGAGATACAGACTGGTTGTTTCCGAGTGGGAAAAGACAACTAAGGAAGTTACCGATGCACTTCAAAACTGCCTTGACGAATATAACCCCATTTACATGATGGCAAACTCCGGTGCTCGTGGTTCCATGAAGCAGATAAGACAGCTTGCAGGTATGCGTGGTCTTATGGCTAACACTGCCGGTAAGACTATCGAAATTCCCGTTAAGTCAAACTTCCGTGAAGGCCTTTCCGTTTTGGAATACTTTATTTCCACAAGAGGTGCCCGAAAGGGTATGGCAGATACCGCCCTTCGTACCGCTGACTCAGGTTACCTTACCAGACGTATGGTTGATGTATGTCAGGACGTTATTATTCGCCAGGATGACTGTGGTACTACCGATGGTGTTTGGGCCGGCGCTGTTTATGACAGAGGCCAGATGGTTGAGAGTTTTGGCACCGCTATCCACGGTCGATTCCCGGCTGTTGATATTAAGGACCCCAATACAGGGGAGCTTCTCTTCGATACAAACCATATGCTTATGCCAGAAGATGCTGATGTAATGGAGGCACATGGTATACACAAGGCATTTATCAGAAGCGTTCTTACCTGTGAGGCAAGAATCGGCGTGTGTGCTAAGTGCTACGGCATGAACCTTGCACTTGGAAAGCCTGTTAACGAAGGTGAGGCTGTGGGAGTTATTGCTGCCCAGTCCATCGGTGAACCGGGTACTCAGCTTACAATGCGTACTTTCCATACCGGCGGTGTTGCAGGTGACGATATTACTCAGGGTCTTCCTCGTGTTGAGGAACTGTTTGAGGCCCGTAAGCCTAAGAAGATGGCGGTACTGTCTGAAATATCCGGTACTGTGGCTATTGAAGAAGCCAAGAAAGGCGTTATGTACGCTATTAAGGTCACAAATGACAAAGACGGAGAGACGGTTGTATATAGTGTTCCTCACTCCGCCGGTATCCTTGTTCACAACGGTGACCATGTTGATAAGGGACAGGAACTCACTTCCGGTGCTCTCAATCCCCATGATGTACTCCGTATTCGCGGCATAGATGATGACGAATTCGGACGTCAGGGCGTACGCAGCTATATCACCAGTGAAATTCAGAAGGTTTACCGTCAACAGGGTGTTGATATCAATGATAAGCACATTGAAGTCATTGTACGCCAGATGATGCGTAAGGTCAGAGTTGAGGAGTCCGGAGACACAGATCTGCTTTCAGGCGCAACCGTTGACATCTCTGCTATAAAGGATGCCAATAAGATAATTGACCAGAGAATCGCAAACGGTGAGAAAGACCTTAAACATGCCACTTACACCCAGCTGCTTATGGGTATTACCAAGGCCTCTCTTGCTACTGAGAGTTTCCTCTCGGCAGCTTCATTCCAGGAGACCACCAAGGTTCTTACAGATGCAGCAATTAAGGGAAAAGTTGACCACCTGGTCGGCCTTAAAGAGAATGTCATTATCGGTAAACTTATTCCTGCCGGTTCCGGTCTTACCTGCTACCGTGACTTTGAGGAAAAAACAGATGATACAGTTTCTGACGATGGGGCAGAGGATTATATTGATTTGACAGCCCTTGTTAATAAGTCAAACGCGCTGTAATCCAAAAGCCATAATTAAGCTAAAGACTGCCGCTCCCGTAGGGAACGGCAGTTTTTAAAAATAACTAAATTTTTAAAAATAATTTGCCAAAAATTCTTGACTAAATTTGTATATTATGCTAAAATCAACAATTGCGTGAGCTTGTAGTTTTAGCTGCAGGATACGCTGTGCAAATTTGATAAAAAACCATAATTTTTAAGGTTTTTTATATAATATTTACCCAAGAAAGGAGGAAGAAAATGCCTACTTTTAACCAGCTGGTGAGAAAGGGCAGAGAGAAGGTCACTTATCAGTCTAATTCACCTGCTATGCAGCACGGTTTGAACACCATTAAAAATAAGGAGACCGACCTGAGCTCCCCTCAGAAGAGAGGTGTCTGCACTGCAGTCCGTACCTCTACTCCTAAGAAGCCTAACTCAGCTCTGCGTAAAATCGCCCGTGTCCGCCTGACTAACGGTTACGAGGTAACAGCTTACATTCCCGGTATAGGTCATAACCTTCAGGAGCACTCCGTTGTTATGATCCGCGGCGGCCGTGTCAAGGACCTTCCTGGTGTCCGTTACCACATTATCCGCGGCGCACTTGACGCTCAGGGCGTTAACGGTCGTATGCAGGGCCGTTCCAAGTACGGCGCAAAGAGACCCAAAGCTGCAAAGAAAAAGTAATTAACACGCAGCGGCAATTTTGCCCTGTCGTTTATCTATATATGATAAACCTCGGGGCGCAGCGGACGTCTTAAAAGATGTTCGAGTACCTTTGATCCCATTTTATAATGAAGGAGGGAAGCAACGTGCCCAGAAGAGGTAATGTTCCCAAGAGAGAAATTTTGCCTGATCCTATGTACAACAGCGTCCTTGTGACTAAGCTCATAAACGGCGTTATGCTGGACGGCAAGAAGGGTGTTGCTCAGAAGGTCGTGTACGACGCTTTTGACATCATCAAGGAGAAGAGCGGTAAGGAGCCCCTTGAAGCCTTCACCGAAGCTATGAACAATGTTATGCCCGCACTTGAGGTTAAGGCACGCCGTGTCGGCGGTGCCACATATCAGGTGCCTATCGAAGTTCGTCCCGCACGCCGCCAGACTCTGGCTCTGCGGTGGCTTGTGGAGTACTCCCGCAAGCGCAGCGAAAAGACCATGAAAGAGCGTCTCGCAGGCGAAATCATGGACGCATGCAACAATGTGGGCGCATCTGTAAAGAAGCGCGAAGATATGCACAAGAATGCTGAAGCCAACAAGGCTTTTGCCCATTTCAGATGGTAATCCAATCAGGAGTAGTATTAAATGCCTAGAAAAATTTCACTTGAAAAAACAAGAAATATTGGTATTATGGCTCACATTGACGCCGGTAAAACGACTACCACTGAGCGTATTCTTTTTTACACCGGTGTTAACTACAAAATAGGTGAGACTCATGAAGGTACTGCTACCATGGACTGGATGAAGCAGGAGCAGGAGAGAGGTATCACAATTACTTCCGCTGCTACCACCTGTTTCTGGCGTGATAACCGTATCAACATTATCGACACCCCGGGCCACGTGGACTTTACAGCTGAGGTCGAGCGCTCTCTGCGAGTACTTGACGGCTGTGTTACCGTCCTGTGTGCCAAAGGCGGAGTTGAGCCCCAGTCCGAGACTGTTTGGAGACAGGCTGACCACTACAAAGTTCCCCGTATGATATACGTCAACAAGATGGATATTATGGGTGCTAACTTCTATCACGTTCTGGATATGGTTCATGATAGACTTAAGTGCAATGCAGTTCCCATTCAGCTTCCTATCGGTAAGGAAGAAAACTTCAGAGGAATTATCGACTTGGTAGAAATGCACGCCATCATTTTCTACGATGATCTTGGTGTTGATATGCGTACCGAGGAAATCCCTGAGGATATGCGTGAGCTTGCCGAGGAGTACCGTGCAAACCTGCTTGAAGCAGTTTCAGACTTTGACGATGAGATACTTGAAAAGTACCTCGAAGGCGAAGAAATCAGCCCGGATAAAATCCGTGCTGCTATAAGAAAGGCCACAGTTTCAGTTAACATGGTTCCTGTTGTCTGCGGTACTTCTTATAAAAACAAAGGCGTACAGAAGCTTCTGGATGCAATAGTAGATTTTATGCCCTCACCGCTGGATGTCCCTGCAATCGAAGGCATTAACCCCAAGACAGAAGAGACTGAGGTTAGAAATGCAAGCGACGAAGAGCCCTTTGCCGCTCTTGCTTTCAAGATTATGGCTGACCCCTATGTGGGTAAGCTTGGCTTCTTCCGTGTCTACTCCGGTACTCTCGAAACCGGTAAGTCCGTTCTGAACTCTACAAAGGGTCAGAGAGAGAGAATCGGCCGTATACTCCAGATGCACGCCAACCACAGAGAAGATATTGAAATGGTTTACTCAGGTGATATAGCCGCAGCTGTCGGTCTTAAAAACACCACTACCGGTGATACTCTCTGTGATGAAAAGAATCCTATTATACTTGAATCCATGGAATTCCCCGAGCCGGTTATTCGTGTAGCTATTGAGCCTAAAACCAAGGCCGGTCAGGAAAAAATGGGTATCGCCCTTATGAAGCTTGCTGAGGAAGACCCAACCTTCAAGACTTATACCGATGAAGAAACAGGTCAGACTATAATAGCCGGTATGGGTGAGTTGCATCTTGAAATCATAGTGGACAGACTGCTTCGTGAGTTTAAGGTCGAGGCCAACGTTGGTAAACCTCAGGTTTCTTACAAAGAGACTATTAAGAAAGCCGCAACGGTCGACACCAGATACGCACGTCAGACTGGTGGTAAGGGACAGTTCGCACATGTTAAGCTTATGCTTGAGCCCAATGAGCCCGGTAAGGGATATGAGTTCATCAATAAGATTACCGGCGGTGCTATTCCCAAGGAGTTTATTCCATGCGTCGATCAGGGTATCCAAGGCGCAATGCTTTCCGGTGTTGTTGCCGGTTATGAGGTTGTGGACGTTAAGGCAACCCTGCTTGACGGTTCTTTCCATGAGGTCGACTCTTCTGAGATGGCCTTTAAGATTTGCGGAAGCATGGCCTTTAAGGAGGCCTGCCAGAAGGCAGATCCTACCCTGCTTGAGCCCATAATGAAGGTGACTGTCACTGCACCTGATGAATATATGGGTGATGTAATGGGTGATATTAACTCCAGACGTGGTCAGATTATCGGAACTACTATTGAAAATGGCGGAGCTATTATTGAGAGCAACGTTCCCCTTTCTACAATGTTTGGTTACGCAACTGACCTGCGCAGCAAGACTCAGGGCAGAGCAACATATTCTATGGAGCCCAGCCACTTTGTTGAGTTGCCTAAAAACTTACAGGAGACCCTTGTGAATAAAAAATAATCACTAAGGTTTCAATTAAATGCAAAATGTAAATTATTCTTAATTAGGAGGATATTCTAATGGCTAAACAGATGTTCAACAGATCCAAGCCCCATGTAAACATCGGCACTATCGGTCATATCGACCACGGCAAGACCACTACTACTGCTGCTATCACAAAGTACCTGTCCATGCTGGGTAAAGCTGACTACACCGATTACTCCAATATCGATAAGGCTCCTGAAGAGAGAGAGCGTGGTATCACAATTAACACCTCTCACGTTGAGTACGAGACCGACAAGCGTCACTACGCTCACGTTGACTGCCCGGGACATGCTGACTACATCAAGAACATGATCACCGGTGCTGCTCAGATGGACGGCGCAATCCTTGTTATTGCTGCTTCCGATGGTCCTATGGCTCAGACCAAGGAGCACCTCCTGCTTGCCCGTCAGGTTAACGTTCCTTCCGTTCTCGTTTTCCTGAACAAGTGCGACCAGGTTGACGACGAAGAGCTGCTTGAGCTTGTTGAGATGGAAATCCGTGAGCTGCTCGACAGCTACGGCTTCCCCGGCGACGATACTCCTATCGTTCGCGGTTCCGCTCTGAACGCTCTCGTTTCCGAGTCCACCGATCCTAACGCTCCCGAGTATGCATGCATCAAGGAGCTTATGGATGCAGTCGATGAGTGGATCCCCACTCCTGAGCGTAAGGCTGACCAGCCCTTCCTTATGCCTATCGAAGACGTCTTCACCATCTCCGGCCGTGGTACTGTTGTTACCGGTCGTGTTGAGCGTGGTGTTGTCAAAGTCGGCGACAAGGTAGAGATCGTTGGTCTGCGTGAGGACCGTCTCGAGACCACCGTTACCGGTACCGAGATGTTCCACAAGACCCTGGAGTACGCAGAAGCCGGCGATAACGTGGGCTGCCTGCTCCGTGGTATTGACAAGAAGTCCGTTGAGCGTGGTCAGGTTCTGGCTGCTCCCAAAACCATCAACCCCCACACCAAGTTCAAGGGTCAGGTTTACGTTCTGAACAAGGACGAAGGCGGACGTCATACTCCTTTCTTCAATAACTACCGTCCTCAGTTCTTCTTCCGTACCACTGACGTTACCGGTGTTATCACTCTTCCCGAAGGTGTTGAGATGTGCATGCCCGGCGATAACGTCGACATGGACGTTGAGCTGATCACTCCTATCGCTATCGAGAGCGGTCTTCGTTTCGCTATCCGCGAAGGTGGCCGTACTGTTGGTTCCGGTGTTGTTATTGCTATTAACGAGTAATTTTAAAATACTGTTTATTTGCTCCCCTGCTGATAACAGCAGGGGAGTTTTATTTTATTATAATAGGATTTTCTCAAGCTTTTTAATAATAATTTTGATTTGAATAAGCACTTGCTTATATAATAAATATCTTATATCAGAGCTAAAACTTTTGATACTTATGTTTTTGGTAAAAACAAAATAATTGTGTATTTCTTCTAAACCAGTATAAAATTAACATATTTATTAACATTTAAAATTACAACTTGTTATTGCTGCCCACTTGTGATAAAATATCTCAGTATTTGAGTATGAAGTTTTCGAGTTAGTAATACAAAAATAATGTGAGGTTACTGTTTTGAAGAAAAAAAGCGATGAATTAAAAGAACTTACGCCGGAAGAAATAGAGGCTAAAAAACTGGCTCGGCGAAAAAAAATTAAGAGAAAAAAAGTCTGGACTGTAATTGACCGAATTTTCGGTTTTATCCTTGCCACCGGAATAATGTTAGGCTTGGGTGGACTTGCTCTTGAATATGTTCTTGTAAAGGGACCTTCTCCTGCATTAAGGGATACATTTGTAATGACTATGCTGGAGACAAGACGTTTTGGATTTATTTCCAATGTGTTTTTGTCTGAGGCTGAAGTTCAGGAAATTAAAGATAAGACTGCATTTAAAACTGAAAAAACTATCGATACATCTTTAATTAACATTTCTAACCAGGGTGATAATGTTTCTGATGAGGAGACTCCCGAGAAACAGTATCCTGAGGATGAAGACGGGGACGGATATATCCTTGAGGAAATTAAACGTAAGAATTTTGTAGGATATATGCTTACTGTTCTTGACCCAAGCAGAGTATTTGTAGGTATGCCTGAAACTATGGGCGGTTATGGTGCTACTGTGAAAGAAATGTGTGAGCGTTATGGTGCAATAGGCGGTATTAACGGCGGTGGTTTTATCGATGAGGGCGGTGCCGGTCTTGGCGGATCTCCACGTGGACTCACCATTGTTGACGGTGTTTGCTATAATGAAGGTTATGGCGGCGATAGTTTTGTGGGATTTGATGACAAAAATATTATGCATGTAGGCTATTTTAGTTTGCAGGACGTTCAGAATGTAACAATTCGTGATGGTGTTTGTTTTCAGCCTATTCTTATTATGAACGGAGAGCCTATGCCTGATGATTTTCTTGCAAGTGGTGTAAACCCCAGAACCGCTATAGGCCAGCGTTCAGACGGTGCTGTTTTGATGCTTGTTATTGATGGACGTCAGGCCCATAGTGTTGGATGTACATATAGAGACCTTGCTGATATTATGCTTGACTACGGCGCAGTTAACGCCATTAATCTTGATGGCGGGTCATCTACTACAATGTACCTGAACGGAGAATATATTAACAGCAGTTCGTCCGGTTCCGGTGATTCCCGTTCATTTCCCACGGCGTTTCTTTTCAAGTGATTGGAAGGTGTATCAGTGATGGCTAAAAAGAAAAAAACCGGTTCATTAATTTACGGAATTTGTCTTACTATATATATTTTAATTCTTGCGGCTGCCATTATATTTGGTCTGACAAAAGTATGGGCTTATGCTGTTGAGTATGAGAATGCTGATCCGACACGAATAATCGATACCTATGTTAATGAACTCAAGGAAAATCTTTGGGGCGATAGCATAGCGGAGACAATTTCAAATATGCCCCACGAAATGCAAACAAATGAGGAATGTGCTGTTATAGTTAAAGAAATGCTGGCAAATGAGCTTACTTATTCTCGTATGCCAAAGGAAAACAGTACTGACCCCTATATTAGATTTAAGCTGCGTTGCGGTGGTAATGACTTTGGAGTTATTACTCTGGCTGAGGATCAGTCAAAAGCAAATGAAGTTCAGTTTGGCATGTTACCATGGAAAGTGGAAAAAGAGGAATTTGACTTTACCGGATTATATTCTTCCATAGAAGTTGTTGTTCCCTCTACATACAGTGTTGAGCTTAACGGCACAAAGCTGGGTGAGGAATATATTGTGGAAAGCGGTATTGAATATAATAATCTGGAAGGATATTACGACAGATACCCTAACCTTCCTACAAAGGTCAAATACAAATTTGATAATATTATCGGTCATCTGGATCCTGTTATTCTTGATGAAAGCGGCAGCGTTACAACTATTGACTCTGAAAAAGATGATTCTCAGTATATGACTCCTGTTGCCGAGGACAAAATGGACAGTCTAAATCAGTTTACACAGGAATTTATTACAAGATATAAGAAGTATATTTCCGGTCAGCACGGCCCTGAATACGGTTACCAGCTGCTTTTACCATATATGAAGAAGGGCAGCGAAATTGATGAAAGCATGAAAGGCGCTCAAGACGGAATTAGTTGGGTAAATAAACATCCGCCTCTTCTTGAAATACATTCAATAACGCTTAATACCGCAACATATATAGGCGATGGCATATACTTCCTTGATGTAACTACTGATTCCACAACCACAAAGGGAAATGAACCTGACAACCGTGTTGAAAATATGAGGATTATAGTTACAGAAACAGCCAATGAGATTAGAGCAGTTGCGCTTGACATATACTGATTATAGTGTTGGGAGATATAGATAGAGAATGGATTATTTTGACTGCCAGTCCAAGACTGCGATAATTTTGCCATCCCTTAACCCTGATGATAAATTTATTAAAGTTTTGGATGGTGTTGTTGAAAGCGGTTTTCAACATATAGTTATAGTGGATGACGGAAGCAATACTGATCGTCAGTGCTATTTTGAAAAAGCTGAGGAGTTTCCACAGTGTGTAGTTTTACACCATGAGGTCAATAAAGGTAAGGGCAGAGCATTAAAGGATGCCTTTGAATATGTTAATGAAAATATGCCGGATGTTGACGGTGTAATTACAATTGACGGAGACGGACAGCATTTAACAAAGGATATTATTGCCTGCGGTAATTTGATGCTTAAAGAGAAAAACAAGGTAATTCTGGGGTGCCGTGATTTTAATCAGCCGGGTGTACCGCCGAAGAGCCTTGCAGGCAATAAGACCACTTCCAGAATGTTCAAGATATGCTATGGCATCAAACTTTCTGACACTCAGACAGGTCTCAGAGCAATTCCCAGAAAATATTTAAGTGACTTCTGCAATATTGAGGGAGAGCGTTTTGAATATGAGACCAACATGCTCCTTCAAATGAAGCGCATGGGAATAGACTTTAAAGAGCAAGCTATTGAGACTGTTTATGAGGACGAAAATGCTGGAACCCATTTTGACCCGGTAAAGGATACTTGGCGCATAGTAAAGATAATGTTCAAGTTCCTCCTCAGTTCCGCAGGTTCCACTCTGTTAGACTTGGGAATATTTTATCTGGTAATGAGACTTTTCGGTGGATATTTCGGTAAGTTTGCAGAACTCGGTTCTACCGTTATAGCAAGAATATGCTCATCATTTGCAAATTTTAATGCTAATAATTCCATAGTATTTGCAAATAAAAGCCACTATAAGAGGGCAATGTTCAGATATTACTGTCTCTGCATACCCCAAATGCTGGTATCGGCAGGTCTTGTAACATTTTTCAATCAGCTGTTTAAAAACAACGCACCTATAATTGCAACTTTGATTAAATTTGCTGTTGATACATGCCTATTCTTTATTAGTTATCAAATTCAGAGAGAATGGGTATTTTCACAGAAAGATGATAATATAACGGAAAAGTAAATTGAGACTTATTTAATTCAAAATAAAGGTATGCCGAATAGTGATGTATTCGGCATACCTTTTATAATTATTTATAACAAACACACCCTCCGATAGGGGGGTGTGTTTAAGATTTCAAATGAAGAAATTTTTTTAATGGCTTAATGTGAACAAATTTATGAAAACCGGATCTTTCTCCGTCCAAAGACCACTCAAGACCCTCAGGATTTTCAACATAAATATCAGAAGCCTGAAAAAAATCTATAAGCGGAGAGCTGAAATCCTGATTAACAAGACTTCTTATAACACTATCAAGTTCTAAGAAGCTTTTCGGCATCTTAATAAGCAGTACTTCCAATATGCCGTCTGCGGTATCAACCAGATTATCAGGAAAAATGAGAGCTCCGCCTATGGATAAAGAATTACTTACAACGCCGAATATGTAATCGTCTTCATGAAGTACATTGCCTGCTGTCATTTTAAGGTGAACAGGTTTAACTTTAGTTAAATCCTTTATACCCTCCAATATGTAGGCAGTGTGTCCAAGCATGTTTTTAAGAGTCTGATCAGTGGTATAGGCAAGCCATGAAAATGCACCAAAGGCTGCCAGATATGTAAAATACTGCTTACCAAAACATCCTATATCGTAGTCTTTCACAGTTCCGGAAGCGGCATTTTTACAGGCGGTAAGAATGTCTTTGGAAAGGGAATGGGAATTTGCAAAGTCGTTTGTGCTTCCGCAGGGTATGTAACCTAACGGAACATGAATGTTTTCACGTGCAAGACCGTTTAAGGTTTCATTTAGTGTACCGTCTCCGCCGCTGCAGCATATAAGGTCAAAATCTCGGCCGTATTTAGCAGAAAAATCACTGGCTTCTCCTCTATGGGAGGTTACCATTGTGGTAACCATATATCCTTCGTCCATAAACTCCCGTATTACGCTTGGCAGAAGACGGAAAATTTGCTTTTTTCCTGAAACCGGGTTAATTATAAAAAGGGCTTTTTTATTTAAAACTTTTTTGGAAAAATATTTAACAGTATTCATATAAAAACAAAATGGAAAACTTAAAGCCGAACAAGGTGCAGACAAAGAAATGCAGCAGGTATAGAAAACAGAAGACTGTCTGCTCTGTCAAACATACCGCCATGACCCGGAATCAGGTTACTGAAATCCTTTACTCCTATCATGCGTTTAATTAGGGACTCTGCCAGATCTCCGATTTGACCAAGGGTTGATGCACAAAATGAAGTAATTAATAAAACAGAGAGAGAGAATTCCGGAAAAAGACCTGTGATGTGGAAAAGCCAGCCTGTTAAAATAGAGGAAAGCGCTCCGCAGATGCATCCCTCAACACTCTTATTGGGGCTGACATTTGGCGCGACCTTATGCTTACCGAAGGCCATGCCGCCAAAAAGCGCAAAGCTGTCACAAATCCATGCTGAGATAGCTCCGATGGCAAGAGAAGGGAACCATAAGTCACTTACGCTTATCATCATTAATACACCGAAGAGAAAACATGGATAAGCAATTCCGGCAAGGGTGTAGAGAGAACCGGTGCCGCTGACTTTCCTGTTAACTATGCCGGAGAAGAGCGCCATATATATACCTACTGCAAGGCATGCGATATACAATGTGGGCCCTGCGTGGAACAAAGCCAGAACAGCTTGCAGCGCTATATAGACATACATTACCCAAGCACAACAATACACCTCAAGCTTTTCCAGATTATGACTCAGCTCGTAGGCACAAAAAATACCGGCTACGGCGAAGAAAATTACCCTGGATGCCTCAGATAAAAAAACACAACCGGCGCTGATAATCAGCAGCACAATAGCCGATATAACTCTTTTTTTCAATGAATTGTCCCTCTTTCTTTTACTCTCGGAGTATACATGAACTTAAAACAAGAAGTCCGAAAGATCGAACTTCTTTTTGTTTACCATAAAGATAACATATTTTTTACAAATGCTCAATAAGCAAGTTACATTTTTTGCAAAGAAGTGTTGCATAAAAAGAAAAATTAACAGTTTATTTACTGTACTTCTTTAAAATGTTTTACTTTTGTCTGCCATTAGCATATAGATAGTAGCGCCGTTTACCTTTGGCTCTATTTCCGAATTCTATGGCGTCATGGGGGCAAATAGATATACATGCCATACATTGAGTGCAGTTGCCATGCCAGATAGGTTCGTCATAATCCATGCTTATATTGCACAGCGGACAAATGCTCACACATTTGCCGCAGCCCACACAGTCATTGGTAACGCGAAATTTTTTATCGTTTACAAAAAACTTATAAAAAATATTATTCAGCTTTGTAAGATTTGGATTTCCTATGTTATTGTCATTTAAAGGTTTGCCGAAATTAATCAACCTGCCGGCACTCTCAATTTGTGACACGGCGGCTCTCAGTATACCCTGCGCCTCATCGTATGAGGGAGCTTTAAACATGGTTATGAAGTTTTCAGGCATCTTTACTGAACCAAGGCCCATAAAATCAAGTTCAAGCTGGTGGCACAGTTCCTTGGCATGCTCATATGCCGCACCGGTGCCGGTACCGCAGGTCAGATAAAAGTAAATTTTTTTTGTGCCTTCAAAGCGGCTTTCCCTTATAAATTTCTCCACAACCCGTGGTATGCGCCAGCAGTATGTGGGACAGACAATCACAAAAGAGCTGTCAGATTTAAAACTGTACTTTGCAGCATATGGGTCCTGAATTCTGAGGCGCATAATATCGTTCATGCACACAAGCTCTTTCCCGCTCTGTCGGGAAAGTATTGAAGCGGCGTATCGGCTGTTGCCGGTGCCTGTATAGTATAAAATCATGTCAGTCCTCCGTGTAATGTTGTTATGTTAATCATAGCACAGAAGCCCCTTGCCTACAAGCAAAATCAGATTTGAGTTGAGAGAAATTTACGGCTGTGTTATTATATGTATATATGTGAATTCTTACAAATTACTGGAGTGATTTATAATGTATAAAGAGGGTAAAATTTACCTTGCAAAATCAGACAGGGAAATTTTTATGGAGCCATCTATGGCAAACCGCCATGGGCTGATTGCAGGCGCCACAGGGACAGGAAAAACAATAACGGTAAAGGTTATGGCCGAGAGCTTTTCTGATATGGGTGTACCTGTATTTATGGCAGATGTAAAGGGCGATCTCAGTGGTATGTGCCGCCCCGGCGAGCCCACAGACCATATGCAGGAGAGAGTAAACCTTCTTGGACTTATGGATTTTGAGCTTCATGGATACCCTACCAGATTTTGGGACGTTTTCGGTGAGGAGGGACACCCTGCCAGACTTACAGTTTCAGATATGGGGCCTGTGCTGCTGTCCAGACTTTTAAATCTTACTCAGGTTCAGAGCGGTGTACTGAATATAGTTTTCAGAGTGGCAGACGACAACGGACTTCTACTTCTGGACTTAAAGGATCTCAGAGCTATGCTGCGATATGTGGGAGACAACCGGGAAGAGTTTACAATCACGTACGGTAATGTTTCCGCTGCAAGTATAGGAGCTATACAGAGAGCTCTCCTCAGCCTTGAGGATGAGGGAGGAGATGTCCTTTTCGGAGAACCTGCACTTGATATAAGAGACTGGATGAGGAGAGATACAGACGGCAGAGGCTATATAAATATTCTGTCTTCGCACCGTCTTATCCAGAGTCCTACGGTTTACGCAAGCTTTATGCTCTGGCTGATGACGGAGCTTTTTGAACTGCTGCCTGAAGTAGGAGATTTAGATAAGCCCAGAATGGTATTTTTCTTTGATGAAGCACATCTGCTTTTTGACGGAGCACCCAAGGCTCTTGTGCAGAAAATAGTTCAGGTGGTAAAGCTTATCCGCTCCAAGGGTGTTGGTATTTACTTTATAAGCCAGAGCCCGTCAGATATACCAAATGATGTTTTAGCCCAGCTTTCAAACCGTGTACAGCACGCTCTCAGAGCATACACTCCGGAAGAACAGAAGGCGCTTAAAGCGGCGGCCAGAGCATTCAGAAAAAATCCTGACTTTGATACAGAGACGGTTTTGCAGCAACTGGGCGTAGGTGAGGCACTTGTTAGCTTCTTGGATGAATACGGTATTCCGTCAATGGTACAGCGCGCTTATATCATGCCGCCTCAGAGCCTTATGGGACCTGCCGATGACAGGTATGTTCAGAAACTTATAATAAGCGATGAGTTTGACCTAAAATACAGAGAAAGCGTAGACAGAGAGTCTGCTTTTGAGATATTGGAGCGGGCAAACCAGGAGCTGGAACTTTTACGTCAGCAGGAAGCGGAGGAAGAGGCAAGAGAAAAGCGGAGAATTAAAGAAGAAGCGGCTGCTGAGCGGCAGAGGCTGAGAGATGAGGCAAGAGCTGAAAGGGAATATGAAAGAGAGAAAGCAAGAGATGAAAAGCGCCGTAGAGAAACCATAGAACGGGCTGCATCCAACGCGGCCTCCTCAGTTGCACGTTCTGTAAGCAACAATATTGTAAGTTCCGTTATGGGCGGCAAAAAAATCAGCGGAAAGACAATGGCAAAGAGAGCTGCCACAAATGCTCTCAGCTCGGTTATGCGCTCCGGTTCCAGATCTATAATCAGAGGACTTTTCGGAAACAGAAAATAAGAAGCGGTTAGGTCTTTATTGTAAAAAACACATACACGCAAATGTGTGGCGATAAATGATTTAGGAGAAACCCACTATACCATAACGCTCAAATGCCGTCACTATCAGAGACAGTGACGGCATTTGAGCGTTATGGCGACAATCTGGAAGCAGAACATATGGAGTGAATCAGCGGCCAGGTAGAATACAGATAATAAGTTCACACCGGTATAGGACACCCAGCGCAAGAGAAGAATCTCACGCGCTGGGTGTTTTTTTACGCTATTACTGTTCGGCGCTGAAATATACGGTTAAAGTTCAAATGATGAAAAATATCACTCTTGAACCTCCATGCTTAAATTCTCACGCGCGATGGGAGGAATAAGCTGTATCATGCTATCCCATACGTTTATTACATCTTTATTGTCTGCGCTGTAGACTGTTGGGCTGAAAAAATGACGTTTATAAACGATGTAGTTGAGCAACGCTCCTATGTTTCCAAACAACATATATTCAATCGCATATTTTGTGCTTAGTAAGAGCTCCTCATCTGCCAATACATCGGCGTTTATATGCAACAGCAGTTTTTCCCACTCAAGTTCCAGAATAGCATCTTGGATTGCATTCTGCCCAGCATATACCAGCGTGTTTTTCAAAAAGGCGTTATGCTCCACGATGAAAGAACTCAGATGGAAATACCACTCTTTAAGATCGCATTTCAGAAACGGCCGCATATAGTCAATGTATATTGAATTTGCAGCCTCATATTTGTCCTTAAAATAATTATAAAAAGTACGGGGAGAAATCACGCAGTTTTTCGCGATTTGCTTTACAGAGATGTCCTGAATTGTATTTTGATTCAATAATTCAAGGGTGGAAGACTGAATCAACTTTCGCATACTGATACGTTCGATCATAAATCATCTTCTCCATTCACACTTTTGTGAAAATGTGAAAATTTTTACTAATTCTGCCGTAGTGAGAAACTGTTTCACGATACCGTAATTATATAACTTTATAAAAATAATACCACGGTTTAGTATCTTTGTAAAGACTATAACAAAGTCAAAAAGATAAGGAGGTCATATCTATGATCCAAAGAGAAAACTATGTAAAGGATAAAGTCGTTGTCATTACCGGCGCTTCAAACGGCTTTGGTGTTCTGACCGCAGAGCGAGTGGCACAGCTTGGCGGAAAACCGGTTTTGGCTGCGCGAAGCGAAGAAAAATTAAAAGCTGCGGTTGAAAAGATTAAGGCCGCAGGAGGCGAAGCCAGCTACATTGTCACGGATGTCAGCAAAAAGGAAGACGTTTTCAATATGATCAAGTTCGCCGTTGATACTTATGGAAAGGTGGATGTTTTGGTCAATAACGCGGGCACCATGCCTCTCGGATTTTTCAGTGAGCATGAAACAGCACTTGAAAGATGGGAAAACTGCTTGGATATTTCCCTCAAAGGTACCTTATACGGCATTTGTGCTGTATATGACCAGATGATGGCGCAAGGCTACGGGCAGGTCATCAATGTATCTTCCATCTATGCAAACTTCCCTCTTCAGGGCGCAGGGGTTTACCAGGTAGCCAAAGTTGGTGTTGAATACCTTGCCGAGTCCCTGAGAAGTGAATGCCAGGGTAAGATTAAGGTTACTACCATTAAGCCCACCGGTTTCCAGAGAACCGGACTTACCGCAACGATGGTTGACCAGATGGCCGGCATCAGTATTGTCAGCGATCTGATCAGCGCCGGTGACCAGTTTGAGAATATGCCCTCCCGCCAGGATTATCACGACATCGACTCGATCACTTATTGTGATCCCGATCCTCAGATTTTGGCAGACAACATTGTTTACTGCATTGATCAACCCATGGGTGTCAGTATTGGCAACATTACCGTCCGTGCAAGCGGCGATTTATTTGCGCTTTAAGAGGGGATGAATAAGATGATAGAATACAGAAGTAAAAACTATGTTCAGGATAAGGTCATTGTCGTTACCGGCGCGTCTGCCGGGTTTGGCGAAGCAACCGCTCGTACCGCGGCGGCTATGGGCGCAAAGGTTATTTTGGCTGCCCGCAGAGAAGAAAAGCTCAAGCAGATCGTAAAGGAAATTAAAGATGCCGGCGGTACTGCGGAGTACATAGTGACTGATGTCAGCAAGCAAAGTCAGGCAGAGGCCATGGCCAAGTTTGCTGTCGATACCTATGGGAGAATCGATGTCCTTGTAAATGATGCCGGTACCATGCCTCAGGCATTCTTCGCTGACCATAAAGTGGCTATGAAAGATTGGGAGCAGTGCATCAGCACCGCTATCAACGGTACGCTTTACTGCACCTGTGCGGTTTTTGACCAGATGATGGAACAGGGCAGAGGTCATGTGATCAACGTCTCCTCTATTCTTGGCAACTTTGCGGTCAACGGTAACGGTGTTTACAATGTTTCCAAGGTCGGTGTTCGTTACCTGGCAGAATCACTGAGGACCGAATCCAGAGGAATTATCAAAACCACCGTCGTTCGCCCCACCAGTGTTACGTCTACGGAACTGGGTAAAACGATTGTCAATACAAACGCAGCCATGGCCGGTATGTACAACAAAATCTTTTCAGCTATGGGCAAGACACCGTATAACACCCCCGGCATTGGCGACAGAAACAGCATCCAGTACGGTGAGCCTGTTGCCCAGGACATTGCTGACAATATCATCTATGCGATCAATCAGCCTTGGGGTGTGGATATAAGTGACATCACGGTTCGCGCCTCCGGCGAGAGTATGTACGTGTAATTGAGGAGAGGAGATACAAGCATGAGCCATATTTTTCTTGAACCCATACAGATTGGTAAACAGACTGTAAAAAATCGCATTGTTTTTATGGCAATGGCAAAGACGCTTTCCAGCTTTAACCAACGTGTGACGGCCAATGACATAGCCTATATCAAGTCCATTGCTGAAGGTGGTGCCGGTATCGTTATTCCCGGCGCGATGATTGTTGATCCAGAATGGCCATCCCAACTGGTTGGTCAGCCTGAAATCTATGACGATGCCAACATGGAAGGTTTCAAAGAGCTGGTGAATGTCTGCCACAAAAACGGCGCCAAAATTCTCTTCCAACTCTGGCATCCGGGTCAGGTCGATTACAGCAATTGCAATCCCAAAACCATTAATGAGGTTGATGTGGCATGGATAAAAGGTGTCCAGCAGAAGTTCGTGGAGGCTGCCAAACGCGCGGTAAGAGCCGGAGCTGATGGCGTCGAATTCCAGATGTGCCATACCTATCTTGGAAATCAGTTCCTTTCTCCACTGTGGAACCACAGAACCGATGAATACGGTTATGACACGCTGGAAAATCGCACACGCTTCTGCGTGGAAACAATCAAAATGCTTCGTGAAACCATTGGACCGGACAAAATTCTTGCTGTAAAACTTCAGGGATTTGATTACCCCGAAGGTGAAGGTCCCGATGGCAACGACGGTATCACTCCCGACATGGCTGCGGAATACGCTGCCTTGATTGAAAAAAACGGTGTTGACATGATCACGGTGTCCGCCGGTGGTACTCTGACAGGCAAAGACAATATCATGACCGGTGATGTCCGACGGGCTGAAGGCTGGAAGGTTCCCGCTGCGGAAAAGGTCAAGGCTGCAGTATCTATTCCCGTTGCTGCATCCGGCAACATACGGCACCCGGAGTTCGTCGATCAGATCATTTCAGATGGTAAATGCGATATGGTCGGCATGGCTCGAGGCATATTTGCCGAAAAAGAATGGGTCAAAAAGTGTGAAGAAGGCCGTGAGGATGAACTGCGTTATTGCATTTCCTGCATGAACTGCTGGAACAGAAATCCTCTCGCAAAGGATCTTTCGAACTGCTCCGTAAATCCCTATGGCTGCCGTGAAATTCTCCAGAGACCGCTTAACAAGGACGGCGCTGGCCGCAAAGTTGTCATTGTGGGTGCCGGTCCTGCCGGTATGGAAGCGGCAGTCACGCTCAAGCAGCGCGGCTTCCAGCCGGTGGTTTTTGAAAAAGAAAATCGTTTGGGCGGTAACGTTAACATAGCAAAGAAGCCTCCTTATAAAGGCAAGTTCCAGTGGCAGATTGACTATTATTCCAATATGATCAAAAAGCTGGGAATTGACGTGCGTCTCGGCACGGAAGCCACGGTTGAAAAGATTCAGGCGCTTGAACCTTACGCAGTTCTAATTGCGGCAGGCAGCAATGTGACGGCTCCTCCAATCCCCGGACTTGAAGCTGTGGAGACGCTTCAATCCAGAGACATTCTGGATGAGAGCATGAAAATCACCGGCAAAAAAATTGTCGTAATCGGCGGCGGTATCACCGGCATGGAGACTGCGCTGTATCTCAATGAGCAGAATAATGCGGTCAGCGTTGTAGATATGCAGCCGCCCTTCCCTGTGGACATGATGTCTGGCGATCCGCGTTTCATGATGGAAGCAAAACTGGAGACCGAACACTGCGAAAGCGAGGGTGTATCCCTCTACTACAACAACAAGGTGCTGGGCTTCAACAACGGCAAGTTGAACATTGAGAGCACTGAAAACGGCGAGAAGCAGGCGCTGGAGGCAGACCTTGTGGTTTTGTCTACGGGTGTTGTACCCAACGATGAGCTTTATTGTGCGCTCCTGGCGGCTGGTGTGAACAATGTCTGGAAGACCGGTGACAGCAACGTGACGGGTAAGATATTCAACGCCGTCATGAACGGCAGTAAATTTGCTGTCAATCTTACTTAAGCTAATAACCATATGCCCTAAAGCAGTATAAACAGAATACAAGCCATGCGGTGATTACTTTATACCGCATGGCTTAGTATTTTTTTTCCTTACGGAAAATTTTCCGGCGCTTTTAAACATTTATGCAGGTTCGTAGGATTTGCTTATCTGATTTCCTTCAGCGTCAAATTCTACATTTTCCATCAATGTAGTATCAGCGTGGCTGCGACGCTTGATTACAAGCCCCTGACCCTTATTATTGAAAACCCATATCTTATATTTCGGAAAGTCAGGGTCATCTTTTCTGAAAACGCCGCTGTCATTTAAACGGCAGAATTTTGCTCTGCCCTCAGCAGTGTCCAGCAAATCACCCGGACCGTCATAAAAAAGCTCATCCTGAGCGGCTTTCTTCTTAAATTCCTCCCAATCTTCAGCTTCCACATTCATAATATCGTTGGGCTGTATCATAATAAACCATCCTTTCTGGTTAGATTTTTCCCAATTATCTGGTATAAGAATAACACAGCTTTAAAAATAACACAAGCGGCAGTTGCGTTTAATACTTTTTTGTGTTTATAATATGATGAGGTGAGGAAATGAAAATATACATTGTGGAAGACGATGAGTTAATAGCAGGGGCTATTAAAAAGCACTTTGAACTCTGGGGTTTTGAAGTAATGCAAGCCTCTGATTTTACAAATATAATGGGGGAGTTTCTGGAATTTAAGCCGGAACTTGTGCTGATGGATATTGGTCTGCCGTTTTATAACGGCTACTACTGGTGCAGCGAAATCAGAAAGGTTTCAAAGCTGCCGATTATTTTTATCTCCTCTGCTTCTGACAACATGAACATAGTCATGGCGGTAAATTTGGGAGCTGACGACTTTATAGCAAAACCTTTTGATCTGCAGGTGCTTAATGCCAAGGTTCAGGCGCTTTTGCGGAGAAGTTATGATTTTTCCATGTCGGGAAAGGTGATTTGCCACAAAGGTGCTGTACTCAGCACCGATGACGGCTCATTGACCTATGAGGGGAAAAAACTGGAGCTTTCAAAGAATGAGTATAAAATCATGCAGGTTTTAATGGATAATAACGGCAAGACTGTTTCCCGGGACATACTTATGCAGAAGCTCTGGGAGTCGGACAGCTTTGTGGACGAAAATACATTGAGCGTTAATGTGGCAAGACTGAGAAAAAAACTTGAAAGTATAGGTCTTTCCGGTTTTATTTCCACCAAAAAAGGGCAGGGATACATTATAGAATGAAGCTTGTAGGAAAATATCTAAGAGACAGAGTAAGGTGCATTTCTCTGATTATAGCTTTGCTTGTGTTTTTTACAGCTTTTTACTGGCTAGCCAAAATGCCAATGGAACTGATTATATACGGCATTTCAATTTGTATTGTAATATGCCTTATTTGGGGAGCTGTTGATTTTAAAAACTGGTACTCTAAAATCAAAAAACTTAAAATTGCAGAAGAACAGATACTGATTTCCATTGAAAACTTGCCGGATACAAGCAGCGAAGTTGAAAAAGAATATCAAAAACTGATAAGACTGAGTTTTGAGGGAAGAATTGCTCTGCAAAATCAAAGCAGGCTTAAATTTTCAGAGACTCAGGACTATTTTACCGTATGGGTACACCAGATAAAAACACCTATTGCCGCTATTCATCTGCTGATGGATACAGGTCAGGGAGAAAATTTACCGGAGATTAGGGAAGAACTTATGAAAGTAGAGCAGTATGTAGAAATGCTCCTTTTCTACCTCCGCCTAGACAGCAATTATTCCGACTATGTGCTCAAACAATATGAGGTTGACAGCATAATAAAACAGGCAGTCAGAAAGTATTCAAAACAGTTTATAAGAAAGAAAATAAGCCTTAACTATGATGGAACCCAGCTAAGAGCCGTAACTGATGAAAAATGGCTGCTTTTTGTTATATGTCAGCTTTTGGATAACGCTCTTAAATATACACCCACAGGTTCAATAAGCATATATACCCAAGGTGACAGGCTCATAATAGAAGATACAGGTATAGGCATTGCAGCTGAGGATTTGCCCAGAGTTTTCCAAAAGGGATATACCGGATATAATGGGCGCTATGACTTAAAATCAACCGGAATCGGGCTTTACATCTGCAAGAGGGTGTTAAACAAACTTGGACACGAAATTGAGATACAGTCTGAGCTGAAACTTGGAACAAAAGTAATAATTGTATTTAAAAATGAAAAAAATGAGCTTCCCTATGAATAAAAGGGAAGCTCTGCTGTTCTTCAGCATAGCAATCTTACATAAATGTAAGATTAAACGGCAAAGTGTAAGGCAAATCTATGGCAGAGAGTGAACGAAGATTTTATAATAAGCCCATAAAATGCAAAAGGAGAATAACGAGATGGCAATGCTCGAAGTAAATCAGCTAAAAAAAATCTATACCTCCCGCTTTGGCGGCAACAGCGTTCAGGCTCTGAAAAATGTTAACTTTTCAGTAGAAAAGGGCGAATATGTGGCAATAATGGGCGAGAGCGGTTCAGGCAAGACTACGCTTTTAAATATAATGGCATCACTGGATAAGCCCAGCTCAGGGCAGGTGCTTTTAAACGGTGTGAATGTGGGAGAAATCAAAGACAAAGATCTGGCAGCGTTTCGCCGTGATAATCTGGGCTTTGTCTTTCAGGACTTTAACCTTCTGGATACCTTCAGCCTTAAGGATAATATTTTCCTGCCTCTGGTTCTGGCGGGAAAAAAGTATGACGAAATGGCAAGACTGCTTGAGCCAATAGCCCATAAGCTCGGTATATACGATATACTGGAAAAGTACCCCTATGAAGTTTCCGGCGGTCAGAAGCAGAGATGTGCGGTTGCAAGAGCTATAATAACAAATCCTCAGCTCATTCTGGCAGACGAGCCCACCGGAGCACTTGACTCCAAGGCAACTGACAAATTACTGAATTTATTTGAAGCTTTGAATGCTGACGGACAGACCATTTTAATGGTTACCCATTCTGTAAAGGCTGCAAGCCATGCAAATAGGGTGCTCTTTATAAAAGACGGAGAGGTGTTCCACCAGCTTTACAGGGCGGACATGACAGAAAGCGAGATGTACGGGAAAATTTCAGACACTCTGACTGTCCTGCAGAAAGGCGGCAAAAATGACTAAGTCCTTTTATCCCCGAATTGCCGCTTCAAACCTGGTAAAAAACGGCATATTTTATCTGCCGTACATTCTGACAGTTGTATTTTCAGCGGCTGTCTTTTATATAGTTTTGGCAATGGCCGGAATGCCGCTTGGAGATATGCTGCGGTATAACTATCTTTCAAACTACATGTCCTTGGGCTCAGTAATTCTTGGGCTTTTTATATTCATATTGCTCAACTATACAAACTCTTTTCTAATGAAGCGGAGAAATAAAGAGCTTGGACTGTATAATGTGCTTGGTATGGGCAAGGGAAACATTGCAAAAGTCCTGTTTTTCGAGGGTGTTTACACATGGCTTATAGGCACAGGCGGGGGACTTATACTGGGTGTACTGCTTTTAAAGCTGGTTCTTATGCTGGCAGCAAAAATTCTGAATTTTGACGCACCTAAAGCTTATTTTTCTGCGCCCGCTGCCGAAATGACAGCCATCCTGTTCGGCTCAATTATGCTTATAGTCCTGCTAAAAAACCTGTGGAAACTGAAAAAACTAAATACCGTTGAGCTGCTGCGGGAAAACAATGTAGGCGAGAGAGAGCCGAAAACCCGCTGGATAATGACCGTTGCAGGTGTGCTAACTCTTGGCGGAGGCTACTATCTGGCACTTACAACTGAAAATGCCATGCTGGCTATACAGTACTATTTTATTGCCGTTTTGCTTGTAATCATCGGCACATACTGTCTCTTTTCAGCCGTGAGCATAGCTGTATTAAAGCTTCTGCGGAACAACAAAAAGTTCTATTACAAAACAGGTCATTTTATAGGTGTTTCAGGCATGATTCACCGCATGAACCGTAATGCGGTGGGTCTGGCAAATATCTGCATACTTTCTACCATGGTGCTTGTTATGATTTCAGGCACGCTGTCCCTGTATCTGGGAATTGATGAAACTGTTGAAATAAATCACAACAGTGACATTGCACTTAGCGTTAAAAATAACGATAACCAGGATTTAAACTTAGAGTTCACGGATATAATTGAAAATACAGCTGAAAAAGAGAATCTTACAGTTGAAAATCTTGAAAACTATCAATGCCTAAAGCTCCTGTTCAATTTGGACGGAGATGTTTATAGAAGTGTGACCAGAGAAACTATTGACGACTATTGCAGCTTCATTTTTATAAGTCTCAATGATTACAATAGGATTTTCAATAAAAATGCAGTCCTTGAAAAGGGACAGGCTATTATTACGGGAGCTAATGCCGCGTCGGATACCTTAAAATTAAGCTTCGGCCCCAAAGACAGCAACAAAAAAGTAGATTTAAGCTACGAACTTTTACAGGGCAGTATTGAACTTACCGGTAACGGGTTTGCACGTCTTATGAATTACAGTCCGATTTATATAGCTTTGCCTGAAATTGAGGATGTAATTGAGCTTTATAATATAAATAATGAACTGGGTGAAATGAAGTCTGATCTGACAGATGAATATAATTTCGATGTGTCCGGGGACGAAGATCAGGAAATAGGGTACTTTAATGCTCTCAATACTGCAATGGTTCAGGCAACCGAAGGTAAAGCCTCCAACTATTTTCTGACATCGAGAGAAAATGACAGGGAAATCTATAACGAAACAAACGGCGGATTTTTGCTTCTGGGACTTATACTCAGCGCTGTATTTCTGGCGGCAATGGTGCTTATAATGTATTACAGACAAATTTCAGACGGCTATGAGGATAAAGAACGTTTCCTTGTTATGCAGCAGGTTGGTCTGTCTAAAAAGGAAATAAAAAAGAGCATCAATCTGCAGGTACTGACGGTTTTCTTTGCTCCGCTGGCAGTTGCAGGAATACACATTATAATGGACTTTAACTTAATGCGTCTGCTGCTGCAGCTGTTTGACGTTGTAAACTGGAAGCTTACAGTATTATGCACTGCATGCAGTTTCGGAGTTTTTGCTCTTTTCTACGGAATTATATATGCTCTTACGGCAAAGACTTACTATAAGATAGTCAGCGAAAAGAACACAGATTAAACTAAAAACGCACGATGAATTAAATCATCGTGCGTTTTCTATCAGATTATATTAGTCACCCATGCAAATGCCTATGTCTCTTGCTACCTGTATCATGCAGTGATCGGTTGGCAGAAACTTTGTCTTGCTTGCTGCATCGTCAAGAGGAATGGAAACTATACGGTTATCCTGAATTGCAACCATCCGGTTATACTGCTTATTAACAATAAGCTCTGCGGCGGCAGTTCCGAACTGTGTGGCAAGCACTCTGTCGTAAGGGCAGGGAGGACCGCCTCTCTGATAGTGCCCCGGTACTGTAACTCTGGTTTCTACACCGGTTAGTTTTTGCAGCTCGTCTGCAATGGCGTAGGATACAGCGGGAAAGCGGCTGTTTTCTTTCTTACGGCGGCTCTCTTCCTCGGATAAAATTTTATCGTGGATAGACACAGCACCCTCTGCACATGCAACTATGGAAAAACCCCTGCCTTGTTCCTTTCTTGCCTGCACCATCTCTGCTACTTTTTCTATGTCATATGGAATTTCGGGAATAAGAATAGCGTCTGCTCCACTGGCAATACCGGCGTTTAAAGTCAGCCATCCTGCGTCACGACCCATAAGTTCCACAACAAAAACACGGCTGTGAGAACTGGCGGTAGAGTGAATGTAGTCTATAACATTTGTAGCTATATCAACGGCACTCTGGAAACCGAAGGTGGTATCAGTACCCCAAATGTCGTTATCAATGGTTTTAGGAAGAGTGACTACATTCATGCCATAGTCTGAAATGAGTTTTGCACTCTTCTGAGTTCCGTTGCCGCCCATAATTACAAGACAATCCAGATTAAGCCTGTTGTATGTATCAAGCATAGCCGGCATAAGGCTGTTGCCCTCTTCATCAACAATATCCTTGCCGGGAATATAGCGCTGTCTGGAAGTACCCAATATTGTACCTCCCTGGGTAAGAATACCGGAAAAATCTGAGGACTCCATGTACTTATAGTCTCCGTCTATAAGTCCACGGTAGCCGTCGTACATACCGAATATTTCCACATTTCTGCCGAGGCGCTGGAATAGTGCTTTGCCAACACCACGTATTGCAGCGTTAAGACCCTGACAGTCACCACCGCTGGTGATAAGACCAACCCTTGTCATCCTTTTCATTTATTTTTCGTTCCTCCTAACAGGAAATTAATTACTGTTATTATGCAACATTATGGATAAAATTGCAATAGTCGGGTAAACTTTTGGTATTATACACAAAAATTCTAACAAAAAATGATAGTCTTAGGCGCAGCAGTAGTACTTTTGCCATACAAAGGAAAAATAAAAACGGCAGTTATACAAACCAACTGCCGCTTAATGATTTCATAGTTCCTCAAGCAGAAAATGAGCCATACTGTCCATGGCGCAGGAGGCTTTTTTTAGCGGAAACATCTGGAAAACATGCCACATGTCATCCCATACTTCAAGCCTGCATGACACCCCTGCCTCCAGCATTCTGTCTCTCAGGCGCTCAGAGTCGGAATACAAAATTTCGTGAGTACCAACCTGAATCAGTGTAGGGGGGAAACCTTCAAAATTTCCGAATAGAGGAGAGAGTGTGGGGGATGTGAGGTCATTATCTCCGGCATAAGCTTTTATTACGGCCTGAATATACTCTAAACTTAATATTGGGTCAAACTTTCGCCGCTGTTCATATGAAATACCGGAGAGTGTCATATCTGTCCACGGAGACATCAAAAGTATAGCACCGGGAAGCATCCTGTGTTTTGCTTTCAGCCTGAGGCACAGTGCCAGAGCCAGATTTCCACCGGCAGAATCACCTGCTATGACTATGTCTCTTGCACCGTAGCCAAGATACATAAGGTGATCCCAGACTTTTTCTCCGTCGTCAATGGCGGCCGGATACGGAAATTCAGGAGCCAGACGATACTCAAAAGCCAAAACGTCAAAGCCGGTGCGCTGGGTCAGCTTAGAGGCAAGTACCTTGGAATAGCCCAAATTACCGCTTGTGTATCCTCCACCGTGACAGTATAAAATTGCCCTTCGCCTTTTATGAGGACGTTCCAAACACATCCATGCTGCGGGAATTCCGTTTATATCTATATTCTCCCATACCATTCCGGCCATGGGAGCCACCAGGTTACCTAAAACTTCCTGACTTCTACGCTGCTTTTCCAGCTCATCTGGAGTTAACTCGTCGGGAGTACTAACACTGTGAAGTGCTTTTAAAACGCGCATGGCCGGGTCCAGTTTAGGTTCCGGTGTTCCTCTTTTTTTGCGGTATTTTTCTTTACTCATTTGCCCTTCATCTCCCTTTATTTTTACAATTATAACATATCCCGCCGTTCTGGCAAGATTTTTATAAGGATATTTTTCCTTGCGGTAATAGATTTTGAGTGTTAATATAGAAATGCAGAAAGAGAATTGAGGTGAGAAACTTTGTCACACAGAAAAGTGTCTTGGTACAAAATGGACAATGCAAGCGTAATGTATTCCTCGCTTCAAAAAGAGGAATATTCGGCTATTTATCGTTTTTCGGCTGTTATGCGGGAAAAGGTACAGCCGGATGCTCTGCAAAGAGCAATTGACAAAGTGATGCCTCGTTTTCCGGGTTTCAGAAGCAGAATAAGGAAGGGTTTTTTCTGGTATTATTTTGAGCCTAACAAAGCCCCCGGGCCTTTCCTTAAAGAAGATGTGGCGGAGCCGTGCAGACCGGTGAGATTTAATGAGGACAATAACTGGCTGGTCCGCTTTTACTATTATGACAGGCGCATTTCCGTTGAGGTGTTTCACGCCATATCTGACGGGGCCGGTACTCTCGTTTTTATGCGCTGCCTTTTGGCTCAGTATCTCAGGGAAACAGGAGTGGACATCCCCTGTGACTGCGGAATACAGAATATTGAGGAAAAGTCAACTGCCGAGGAGTGGGAGGACGCTTATTCCAAATACGCTGTAAAACACTGCAAGGCTCAGCATCTTATAAAAAGAGCTTATCAGAATATCGGAACACCTGAGAGATTTTATACATTTAATGTTACCATGGGCTTTATGCCTGTGGATAAACTAAAGGCAAGAGCCAAGAGTATGGGCGTTTCAATAACGGACTATCTATGCGGAGCTTTAATGTTTGTACTCATAGAAAAGCAAAGGCGGGAGCATCCTATAAAGGAAAAACCTATAGCTCTTTCCGTACCTGTAAATCTCAGAGCTTATTTTCCCACCAAAACCATGAGAAATTTTATACTCACCGTACAGCCGTGGATTGACCCGTCACTGGGGGATTACAGCTTTGAGGAAGTGGTGAGTATTGTTCACCACTACATGCGAATTCATTGCAGCCCAAATGAAATGAGAGCTGCTTTCAGCAGAAATGTTCGTTTTCAGAAGAATAAATTTTTAAAACTTGTGCCCAGAATTTTTAAAAATCCCATAATGGCTATAAGCTACAAGTTGAAAGGCACAAGACCGTATTCAGCCATAATGACAAATCCGGGAATATTCAAAGTGCCGGAGGAAATGGAGCCTTACATTGAGCATATGGAGGTTATACAGGGACAGGCTACCGTCCCAAGACCTCATCTGGCGTCAATGAGCTTTGGAAACATTATGGAAGTTACATTTTCGGGGACTATGAAAGAAGCAGAGTTAGAGCGGGAGTTCTTCAGATTTCTTGTGCGGGACGGCATTCCCGTTCATATCGAGAGCAACCGTCAGCGAGCTGATTTGGCAGAAGGAGTGAATTGAATGTCATACTGTGTTAACTGCGGTGTGGAGCTGGGAAAGGATTTGAAGCGCTGTCCTCTCTGCGGTACAGTTGTTCTAAACCCAAATGATGTGGACAGGGAATCTGAACTGCCTTTTTTCCCACAGAGGCGGGAGAACATTGAGCCGGTCTCAAAGAGAGAACTTGCCCTGCTTTTAAGTGTGATGTTTGCATCAGTTGCCATATGCTGCGGACTCTTGAATCTGGCTTTAAGACCTGAAATCAGATGGTGGTTATATGCTGCGGGAGCAGCGGCAATGCTGTGGATTTGGTTTATACCGCCTCTCCTGTGGCGGGGAATGCCAAGTTTGGCAAGGCTTACGCTGGACATAGGCGCAGTGGCCCTTTATGTGCTGCTTATAGCTTTGGCTTCCGGCGGAATTGACTGGTATATGGGACTTGCCCTGCCCATTATTGTTGCTTTAGCAGTTATAAGTCTCATTATATGCTACCTGTTGCGTGGCGGACACCGTTCCATACTTATGTCAATAGTGATTTGCCTTGTGGGAATCGGTACTATGAGTGTGGCTATCGAGCTAATACTGGACGTCTATATTTCTTCACAATGGAATCCCGGCTGGTCTTTAATAGTGCTGGCAGTATGCCTGGGCTTTTCCATGCCGCTTATAATTATCCGTATAGTTCCTTCCCTCCGTGAGGAGGCAAGGCGGCGTTTCCACCTGTAAGTTATTACATTATTAAAATCAGAAAGTTTATTTAAATTCACCTCATTTGTTAGGCAGTAGCTTATTCTGCTGAAACATGGGGTGATTTTTATTTTATAAAGAAGGCAATATCCATGCCTTAATTTAAAAAATGGACACATTAAGCGAAAAACAGTTAATTATTTGGGCTGCTGCTTCAGCCTTTTCACCCACCTCACTCAGTACGCAGATGTACATTTTTTCATATCAATATTATATTAATCTAAATTAGCCTTTTTTCCGCTCATGGAATATATATGTATGAGGTGGTAAGATGAGCATGGTGTCTGATCTCAGCCAATGGTTTTTATCACAGGTTGGAACTTCTGAAAAACCAATGGGCTCAAATAACGTAATTTATAACACACTGTATTACGGAAGACCTGTAAGCGGAGAGCAGTACGGCTGGTGCGTTACCTTTATATGGGCAGGTTTTATGGAGTGCGGACTTTCAAAATTGTTTTTAAACGGAGGCAAATCCGCCTACTGCCCCTATGTTATGGACTGGGCAAAGAAAAATAAAATGTGGGTTACAGGCGACTACCGTGAGGGTGATATTCTTATATATGATTTGAATGGCAAAGAGGCAGATCATATGGGATACTGCCTATACAGAACCGGAGATACACTCTGCTCAATAGAGGGTAATTACGGGGACAGGGTAGGCAAGGTGTACCGAAATGTGTCGGAAGCCCTGGGGGCATATAGGCCGAATTACAGCTCGGGAGAGGATATACGCCCAGGCGATGTGGTGAAAATCTTACCGGGAGCCCGTTATTGGAATAATACGGCGGTTCCGGGCTGGGTAATAAATAAACTGTGGATTGTGCTGTCTGTAAGCGGTGAACGGGCGGTTATAAATCAGAGCCTTGACGGAGACTACAATATAATGTCTCCAATATCCGTTGCTTATCTTGAGGTTGTCTCGGAGCAGCCACCAAACGATTACAGAAATTATATGGTAAAATCCGGAGACACCCTTTGGGGCATCGCAGAAAAAGAACTGGGCTCAGGACTCAGATACAAAGAAATAATGGAACTAAACGGCCTGAGTTCCACGGTTATTTATCCGGGACAGATATTGAAAATACCATTTTAGCTGACATACTTTTTAATGGCCACAGCTGCAAAAGGGTGCAGTTCACACGTCTTGTCTGATTTTAACTTGATTGTATTCACTTTTTACACAAGCAGAGGGATAAAAAACCAATGTGGGAATTTTGGCATAACAAAAGACCGTTTTAGAACTGTGAACTGCACACCATTTATTGGACAGTATGATATACTTTCTGGCAGATGTGGTGATTTTTATGCCAAGCGTAAAATCAGCGGCTGCGCGCAGAAGCAGCCTACATAAAATTTCGCAAGTCTTGGTATTAGAGGATCAGCCACGCCATCACAAAAACGCTGGTAGTTGGAAAGCTAAGGCGGGAATTTACATTGTCCCTTCTGCTTGAAATCGTGCAGCTTGCTCGTGAACCTTTTATTACCGTTTGAAACAGATGGGAAAGTCAGATAAATATGAGACAGCAAAAGCAGAAATTACGGCTATGGCGGAATTACAAACCAACTGCACAGCCGAGAGATTTGCCTTAACTATAAGACAGTTCAGGACTATTGTAGCAGCGAGGCTTTGCTTGCCATGTCCACATGAAAAAATATCACTCATACAAAGGCGAAGCCGTCAAAATTGTGCCAAATCTTCGGAGACGGAACTTCCATGCACACAAGCCAATCCAGAATTGGGTGACAGATGTGACGGAATTCATTCTGTTTGGCGAAAAACTGTATCTTTCACCCATTCTTATTTGTACAGCAACGATTTGGCCAGCTATACGATCTCAGAACGGCCGGTTTTGAGCACGGTTAACTCATGCTGGATAAGGCATTTCAGAAAATGCCCAGCCACACAAATTTAATTCTCCATTTTGACCAGGGTTGGCAGCATCAGCACAGACAATACCAGAAAATGCTCAAAAACAATGGTATTCGGTAGAGTACGAGACACAAAGGAAACTGTCTGGACAATGCAGTCATTGGAAACTCTTTGGCATGTTGAAAAGCAAACTGCTCTATCTGCAGAAATTTGAGTCCATGGGGAACTTCAAGACAGAGCTAATAAAATATACGGATTACTACGACAACAAACGAATTAATGCAAAGTTAAACGGCCTGCTGCCTACATTGTGATATGCTCCCTCTATAAGAGACAGCGAAATAAAACACTGTCAATATTGGAGGGAGCATTGTTATGCCACAAAAGCAAAAACTGAGTATAGAAGAAAAGGTCAAACTCATACAAGATTATCTCAGAGGGAAGATTGGTCTGCGTGAAGCAGCTCCGGCACAAGCTGTATCTTGCAGAAATGGAGAATATACTGCTAAAAAAATGGACGAGATAGAGAGGGGCGATGCCTTTCAGAAGTGAGACAGCGGCGTATCTATGCATCCGTCCAGATGTGCCATGCAGAATATGGATTTCCCATTGAAACCACGTGTGAACTGCTTCATGTGTCCCGTTCTGCCTACCATAAATGGGCTTCCGGCAAGCTGAGCCGCAGAGCAGGGGCAAATGAGCGTTTGGCTGACAAGATCGAACAGATCCATTTAGAAAGCCCGGATAAAGGCTACCGAAGACTGAATGACGACTTGCGCCATGACTATGGGATCTATGTCAATGACAAGAAAGTGCTGCGTATTTGCCGTGCCAGAGATATACGCTCCACCATAAAATACAACAACCACGGCTGTACCAGACGGGCAAAGAAGCCTCAGTATCTTGCTGAAAATCTTTTGAATCGCCAGTTCTATGCGGAGAAAGTGAATGAGAAATGGCTTACCGATGTGACGGAATTCAAATGGTATGAGGGCACTGAAGTTCATAAGCTCTATCTAAGTGCCATTCTGGATCTCTGCGACCGACGCATCGTGTCCTATGCACTGAGCGAACGCAATGATAATCCGCTGGTTTACAAAACCTTTGATATGGCTGTTCAGGAAAACCCCAGTGCCCACCCGCTATTCCATAGTGACAGAGGTTACTAATATACCAGCAGAGCATTCCACCACAAACTCGTACAGGCCGGAATGACGCAGAGTATGTCTCGTGTTGCCCACTGTATTGACAATGACCCTATGGAGGGATTTTGGGGCATCTTGAAGCGGGAACGATATTATGGTAGGCGCTTTTCCAGCAAACAGGAGCTGATCCAGATGATTAAGCGTTACATCATATATTACAACACCAGAAGAGTACAGCGTAACTTGGGCGTGCTGACGCCAATGGAAAAGCACAAATTGTGTACCGCTGCATAAAAAGCGGCCAACAGCACACAGGCTGTTGGCCGGAAAAACTTTATATTTTTTCACTGTCCGCTTGACGGGGAGCATATCATTGCACAGACAGCAAGCCCTTTCGGTAGCTTGAACAGTTTTATTTCAGAATACTGTCTAACTTTTTGGGGTTACTTCATTCTCTGTGGGCGTTATTAGTATTATTAATGTGCGCTGCCTTGATAAATTCTTAATTTTAAGTATTCCCGAGTGCTTCCTCAGATGCCGGTATATGAGTATCCTGGTAAATCATGAAGGCAGCCATTATTCCGGATTTTAAATAATTAATCAGTTTACGGTTTCCAGAAATATAATAGCTGCTATCATCATTATAAATACGCAGTCCACCTACTCCGACTCCGCTTTTTGCCATGCGGGCATCCAGCCTTGGGTTTTCCTTGAGAGCCAATTCATATGAAATGGCTGAGCCGAAAGCGTAGTTATAAAAGACAATGCGCTCAGTGGTGACGCAAAGAATACAATTCAATTTTGTTGAATCCTGCATTCTGGTGAGATAGGAAGAACTTTCAATGCCATGCAATTGCATACGGTTCACAGTTACATATGCAGCGCAAATGAGATCCTCATCCTCCCGTATCTGCTTCTGGGCGTAGGAAATCTGCTTTTTATGAAAAAATGCGCCGCTTTTACTCTGCTTTACCGCTTCTGCAACTGTCATTTCAATTCACCCTTTCCTCTGCACAAAAATTATTCACAAGTGAGACAAGCTGCCGCACAGCGGTCTCATCCACGGGATTACTGACATTTCCACCTTCTTTTATAGAGCTTCCCACAATCACACCATCAGCGGCAGTGAGATAATCACGCAGATTTTCACGGCAGATTCCGCTTCCTACAAGAATAGGTGTATTGCCGGCATGACGACGGGCTTCCTGTATATCTGCAGGAGAGGGAACTGAGCCTGTCTGAAGTCCGGTGATGATAATTGCATCTGCCCCGGCCTCAATAGCTTCATGAATTGAAAATGACATGGGCTGCTCTGCGAGTGGGAAGGAGTGCTTGACATTGATGTCTGCAAAAATCATCGAATTTGAAGGGATAGAGCCCTTGTACCGAAGCAGCTTTGGCGCTGCTGCCCATGTAATTCCATGAGGACCTACACGATTTTCCACAAACGCTTCCACACGCAAAAAGGCACATCCTGTCAAGCTTGCAATATCCCATTCCGCCTTAAAGCAGTTAAACTGAACATTTACGCCCAGTGGGATTTGGGCGTCCTTTTGGAGACGGTCTATTATGATAGCCATTGCAGCTTCCGTTATGGGAGCCACATCCGTATCATAGGGCATGTCACAAAAGTTTTCTACAATTGCAGCAGAGATTCCACCGGCAGTCAATCGGTCTAAATCACGCTTGGCTGCGCGGTAAACCTCCTCCAAATCTCCTCCGTAATTTGGCGATCCCGGAAGGGGAAGGAGATGCACCATACCAATCACAGCCTTTTTTCCGTTGAACAAACTATTAAAATTCATGGCTTATCTCCTTGTATAAATAATTTTACAGTTATAACTTGTTCCATTATTCGGTAAAGCTGGCAATCAGCTCTGTCAATTTTGCAATTGCCTCTGTCTCGTCCTTTCCATCAGCAGTAATGGTCACGGTTGTACCGCATACGAGACTTTGAGAAAGCACCATAATCATGGATTTTGCGTTAACAGGCTTTCCGCCCTGCTTACTGAGAGTGATTGATGAGTTAAAACCTGCTGCACAGCGGGTAAAAGCGGAAGCCGGTCTGGCATGAAGTCCGCTTGGATTTTGAATCTTAATTTCTTTTGAAAGCATATAGAGCTCCTTTATTTATTCTCATTTGCACAGCCCTATAAATACAGCAATGCAAAAATAATTTACAGTGTATGCACTGCCGTATAGACTGCAGCTGAATTTTACGTAGCTGAGCTATTTAACAGTGCTCTGACTTCATCTTCTGTGGCTTTGGTAAGAGCTTTCATAGCCAAAATTCTGGCCTGCCGGTAATCGGTATTGCATATCACAGCCTTTGCTGCTGCAACAGCGGAGGTGTTCATACTTAATTTATGAATTCCAAGTCCTAACAAAACAGGGATAAATCTGGAATCTCCGCCCAGCTCACCGCATATGCTGATTGGCTTATTCACTGTGTTGAAACAATCGGCAACATAGGCAATGAGCTTCAGCAGTGCCGGATGATAGGGCTGATAATACTGCCGCACAGTGGGATTCAGGCGGTCAACTGCAAGAGTGTACTGACACAGATCATTTGTACCAATACTGGCAAAGTCAACCTCCCTCGCCACTTCGGCAGCCATTAAAGCCATGGAGGGCGTTTCAATCATCACACCAATCTTAATATTTTTACCATATGGGATGCCGTCGGCCTCCAGCTCATCGCAAATTTCCCTGCAAAACTCCTTAGCCTTGCGGACGTCCTCAATACTGTTGACCATGGGAAACATCAGCCAGAGATTACCGTTGACGGCAGCACGGAAAGCTGCCCTCAGCTGGGTACGGAAAAGAGATGGCATAGCAAAGCAAAGACGCAGAGCACGAAGTCCTAAAAAGGGGTTTCCTTCAGCGGGGATAGGAATGCAGTCGGTCTTTTTGTCACCGCCTATATCAAGCGTGCGCAGGATTACCGGTTTATCCCCAAGATTGCGAAGAACCTTGGAGTAAATCTCGTACTGCTCTTCCTCTGACGGTAGCTCTGCCCGACCCAGATACAAAAATTCACTGCGGAATAGCCCCACACCATCTGCATATGGCAGAAATTTCTTGTAGCGGGAGCTGTCGGCATCGCCTATGTTAAGATGGATGTCTACCTGCAAGCCGTCTTTAGTAATTGGCTTTCTGGGCATGAAGGTCTCCTCATAGTCCCTTTCCTTGAGAAATGCAATCTGCTTACTTTCATAGAATGCCAGCTGCTCATCTGTGGGATTGGTGATAATAATACCGTCAATCCCGTCCAATATAACCAATGTATCATTTTTGACATGCTTTAATAAATCCGGGATGCCCAGCACAGCGGGAATCCCAAGACTGCGGGCAAGAATTGCGGTATGGGATGTCATGCCGCCCACCTCGGTGATGATGCCCTTCACATGCCTGGGATCAAGGGAAACCGTCTGTGATGGCATCAGATCATAGGCGAGGAGAATAACATCCTCCGGAATATCCTCAAGACTGCTGACTGGTTCGTTTCCTGACAGTATCTTCTGTATTCTGACAGAAACATCTTTAAGGTCAGCGGCCCGCTCCTGTACAAGCTCGTCATCAGATGAGGCAAGAACCTGAGCATATGAATCATAAACTGTGGCTACAGCCCAGCTGGCACACCTGCCGTCCAGCAGTATTGCGTCTTCGATTTCCTCCCGAACCTGTATATCGTCCAGTATATCAATATGTGCCTGGAATATCATTGCCTTTTCCTTATCACAGATACGACAGTTTTCATATGTAGCTTCCAGGTGCTGCTTTGCAGTTGCAATGGCACTGTGATAACGGTGGAGCTCCAGATCACGCAAAGGCTCTTCAAGTGTGCGTTCATCTATCCTCAACGGTTCATCGTGAAAACAAAACACACGGGAAATCGCTATTCCACGGGAAACAGGACTACCCTGATACTTCATAAATTCTACCTCCTCTTCCGGAACGGCTGTCATTTAAATTCTTATATTGCAAAATCGGTGTTCTTTGATGGATGCCGTTTTGCTTTTCTTACAGCTTCCACAGTTTTAAAGCATTAGTACGGAAAATCTTTTCTTTTGCTTCGTCATTCAGATCATAATAATCGAATTTTACAATTTCACTGCCGGGATATTTATAAGGCCAGTCGGTGGCAAAGATTATACGGTCCGGACCCAAATCGGCAAGAGCTTTTTCGATGATGGGGATTTCCTCCTGTCCGGCGGTGTCTACATAAACATTGGGCAGCTCCTTGGCGCACTCGACACAGCCGTAGCCAAAGTCAAGATAACCGATGTGTGCAAAAACAAATGGAACCTTCGGATGACGCTTTGCAATGGCAGCCCACTGCTGGGGTAGGGCGAGGGGTGCAGTGCCGGTGTGGCACAAAACCGGGACATCGTAAGGCTCAATAGCATCTATAATGCCGTCAATGGCGGTGTTATTGTCCGGGAAATAACCGTGCTTCCAAGAATGCATTTTTACTCCGCGCATACCATTGTCCAGACAGCGATGTACTTCGTCAATTGCATTAGGCTCACGGGGATTAATATAGGCAAAACCCACTATACGATCTGGATACTGCTTAACGGCCTGCATCACTCTGTCGTTCAGCTCTCCTGTGAGAACTCCGTTTAGAATGGAAAGACCGGAATATTCGATGTTGAATTTATCCATAGAACGGATAAGATCCTCGACAGAATACATACTGCCGCGGCTGCTTTTACCCATATGTACATGAAAATCAACTAACTGAGACATAAGTAACTACCTCCTGAAAGGAATTTTGCTGATTCCGGCAACTGTTAAAGCTGCCGGAATCATAATTTTTACATAATACCTAAATATGTGCAGGCTATAGCCAAAACCATGATGATAAGCATCAAAAGAATTGCTGAAATCTTTCTCTTGCTTAGAATCTTATAGACACCGAGTGTCAGCATAACGGGCAGTATGGATGGCAGCAGGGAATCCAGTGTCTGCTGGATATCAATGACAGCATCACCTGCGGAGTATACTATGTTTAGATGGAAAGCAACATTTGTGACTACAAAGCCGCCTATAACTATATACGCAGCCACCGAAGCTAATTCTGTAATCTTGGAGATAAGGCCGGACTTCTGAAGCTCGGTAACAAGGCTGACACCTTTTTCATAGCCCTTAAATATACCGAGATAACGAACACCGATAGTGACGATAGTCATACAAATAAGGAAAAGAATAGGCCCGAAGACGCTACCGGACAATGCCAGTGAGCAGGCAATGCCGGCCAGTATAGGACGGACCGTACCGTTAATGAGGCTGTCGCCAAGAGCGGCAAGTGGTCCCATCAAAGCAGTCTTGGTGGCATCAATGCTCTCAGGCTCAATATCCTGCTCGGTCGCAAGACGCTCTTCCATAGCTGCGGAAACACCGATGGGGATAGAGGCAACCATAGGCTGAGTCAGGAACATCTGCATATGACGGTCTATGGCCGCCTGCTTCTCTTCCGGAGTATCATAGTACTTTTCTATAATGGGTGACATTGCATGCGTAAAGCCAATGTTCTGCATGCGTTCAAAGTTCAAACAGCTCCTTATAAAGAACTGGCTGCGGAATACCTTCCACAAATCTTTTTTAGTTAGTTTCTGATCTGTGTTCTTCATATCTCATCCCCTCCTAAGCCATGATGTTGAGGTTGTTAGCCTTCTGGTCGATGAAATAATTGTGCAGGAATACACAAGTGACGGCAATCAGGCCGATGCCCACATTGTTAATGTGGAGGAATGCAGCGGCAATATAACCGACCACAAAATATGGCCACAGCTTCTTGCACTTTATAGTAGTGAGAAGCATACCGAATCCGACAGCAGCCAGCATGCCACCGCCATTTGCCAATCCGGACAGAAGTGTTGCAGGAAGCATATCAATAAATTTCACGACATACTCTGCACCGAGATAAACTGCGAAGAATGTGGGCAAGCCGTAAAAAACGAAGTTGAGAGCAAGAGCTATGTAGTTACCTGCACGTACACGGGCCAGGCTGCCCTTCTTGCCGCCTCTTTCCACCCAGTGAAGGATAGCAACGTTGACGACACTGTACTGAAGGGTGTTCATGGTCTGCCCGATCAGGGCAACAGGGATTGCGGTTGCAATGGCAACTTCGACGCCACCTCCGCTGAGACAGGCGATTGCAGTGGCAATGGCAGCGGAGAGGGTTACATCAGGAGCAACTGCAGTACCCACGAAGACGGAAGCGAGGAACATAAGTTCAACGGTTGCGCCCACAATAAGGCCTGTCTGCAGGTCACCCATGATGATGCCTACTACGGTGCCGGTGATGATCGCTCTTGTAGTTTGGAGCTGCAGGGTTTGTTCATCAATCATAGCCCAAGTAACCCAAAGTGCTACAAGAAATGCTTGGAGAAAGAGCATTATAATACCTCCCTTTTATTTTTCTGTTAGGCAGCTGCGCTTTCTTAAGACAAAGTCGCCTGAACAGACTTAATTATTTGCCGATCATGCTCATAAGATCGGTAGCTTTCTCATTGGGTACGACACGCACCTCAAGATGAATTCCCCTGGCGTTCAGCTGACGGAATTTCTCAATTTCCTCAGGTGTAAGCCAGACACTCTTGGAAAACTTCTTGCGCTTTGGGCCGGAGCTGACATTTCCCACGTTAATTTCGGAGATTCCTAAATCTTCCTGTGTCAGCTGTAAAGCATTGTCCACATTGCGGAGAATCACCAGCAGCTTACTGCGGTCAACTGACGGATCCTTCAGGTAAGCAGCGGCTTCTGAGATTTTCATGAGCTTCAGCTGTATGCTGGGAGGACATGCCATCTGTAGCATCATGCTCTGCAGAGGATCCGCAGCAGCCTTGTCGTCAGCAACAACGATAGCAGAGCACTGCAATACGTTAATCCACGAGGCGACAATCTGACCGTGTATTAAACGGTCGTCAATTCTTACATGGCCGATTTTTTCCATGTGTATTCTCTCCTTTTCAATAATCTTATATTAATGTAATTTCGTTTATTGCGGTCTGCCCAACTTCCATGATATTCGTTATAGACTCCTCTAAGGGAAGCTGGTTGTAGCGATCCTCAAAAAATTGAAGCAACAGCGGGATGTTTACGCCTGTAACCAGACGCGCATTTGTATGCTGGGTTTTCATTACGGTTGCAGCGTTGCAGGGGCTGCCGCCTTTAATATCCACAGCAATCAGAATATCCTCACAGTCTGCCAGCTTATCAAAGGCTTTTTTTAAACGATCCAGAAGGATGTCCAGGCTGTCTCCCAAGCAGAAACCGATTGTCTCAACTTTTTCCTGTTCCCCCATCAGAACCTCCGAAACTTCTAAAATAGCTTTTGCCATTTCACCGTGGGTTGCAATAATTAAACCTGTCAAGTTATAACCTCCTTCTTTACTTTACTTTACTTTTGTATCTATTTTGTATTATAACATAGTCCGACACAAATTCAAGACGATTTGTATTATTTTTGTCTTTAAAATAAACCAAAAACAATACACTGTTTTTGTAAAAAAAGTAGAAGATAAATTAAATGTTACAAAACATTGACATTTATGGACTATTGTGT
>JAHHRS010000049.1 GCA_020025675.1 Oscillospiraceae bacterium | reverse complement strand
ATCATGGCTATAAATTCACTGTTTGTGGGCTTGCCTTTAATATTGGAAACTGTATAACCGAAGAATTTCTGCAAAGTCTCAATGTCTCCTCTGTCCCAAGCTACCTCTATTGCATGACGTATAGCTCTTTCAACTCTTGAAGGAGTAGTATTGAACTTTCTTGCTACCTCCGGGTAGAGGACCTTGGTTACGGCGTTTATCATGTCCATATCCTTTATGGTAAGAATTATGGCTTCACGGAGATATTGATAGCCCTTAATATGGGCAGGTACGCCTATTTCGTGTATAATGTCCGTTACGGCGCTCTCAAGCTCCAAGTCCTCCTGCTGAACTTGAGTAACGGCCTGACAATCATACCCGCCAGGTTCTATGGAACTGCGGACGGTGCCGTTGAACTGCCGAATGTGGGCAAAAAGGGCTGCAGTATCGCAGGGCTTTGGCATGAAATATTCAGCCCCCAATTTTGAGCACTCCGCAAGAACAGATGAGTTCACAAATCCGGAGAGCACAATTACCCTGGGCCTGTCGTTACCTTCCGGCAGGCGGCGGATAAGCTCCAGACCGTCCAGCTTGGGGAGCACCAAATCCATGAGCAGAAGATCCGGCTTCAGCTCTGTCACCATTGAAAGGGCTTCATTACCGTCACATGTGGTAGCCAATACCTGCATGTCACTCTCCTTAGATATGATGTCCGTTAGCAATTTGCAGAAATCGTGGTTTGCGTCTGCGATAAGAATATTTGTTTTAGTTTCCATAATACTTTCCTCCCATTTGTGCAATATACTAATCGCTTATGTACTAATTGAAGCAGATTAACCGTTCTGTCGCATTAAATTTACCATAGTTGACACTTTCACAACAACAGAAAACTGTCGAACAACGCAGACTTCTTGTTGACATAATATCTGATATATTAACATAATGCAATATCATTTGATAATTTACGACAAAAAAATTCGGATTTAGTTGTCGATTTTTGTCGAAATGGATAAAACTGTAAATTAATTTTTCTTCAAAAACTTGTAAAATATATATTAAATGGCCCGCACATTGAAAGTGCGGGCTTTCTGTGCTAAAATAAATTAACTTTCCACATAGACAAGGAATGCCTTGAATGAAAAAAATTATAACCAATATAATGATACTTTGTATGTGCATGACTGCGGCTTTATCTGCATGCGCAGAACTGCCCCCTACGCCGGACACCGAGGACAAAGCTCCGCTGCATAAAATAGAAAATGCCGTACTTCCACGGCTCAGTGTTGGGGAGAGTCTGAGGATGCAGAGCTACATGAGCGGCGGCAGAGCCCTTATTTTGGGTCAGCGTCTCTATTGTATGGATTTTGACCAGAATCAAAATCCCGCTCTATGCTCCTATGATATTACGTCCTCCAAACCCTCAGACTTTAAAATCCTGCTATCGGACTGCGTCCCGGAATTTATCTGCTCATATTCAGATCGAATTTATTTTATAAATAAAAACTCCGGCGGAAACATTGAAAGCGTTAATTTAGAAGGAGGGGACAGGCAAACGGTGAAAGAAGGCCCATGTGATTTTCTGAGCATACATGGGGATAAAATGTATTATTGCGACAGTTCCATGGTTTTTTGCGCCTCATCACTTTTAGGAGTGGGTGAAGAAATAGTAATAACGGAGCCTTGTTTCTACCCGTACATTATAGGGGATAAGCTTATATATCAGCTATTCCGTAATGAACATCTTTACCTAAAAAATTTAAGCACCGGAATTGAGACTGAGCTTACCGACCTGCCCGCATATGCACCCGTATTAGTGGGAGACAGGCTGTACTGCACGGTTGAGGGCGGCGTTCTAAGTATGGACACCGACGGATTTAATCCGATAAAATATGAGATTGGAAAAATTCAGGGTATAGCTGAATTTTCAGTGCGCCAGGGGAAGATATATGTCAGGGGAGTAAGCGGAGGAAAGGAAATAAGAGAATGGAACTTTGAAACGGAAAACCCAAAAGAGAGTTTTGAGTATAAAATAACAGGCAGTTACAGCCTGTGCGAATATATAGATGAAAATTACGCAGTTTTCTCAAATTATGAGCCGGGGGGCAGAATAAAAAGCTTTACAATTACTGACCAAAACGGCAGAGAAAGCCAATTCTACTCCGGAAAAATCCTTGCTTAGACAGCGGAATTGTTAACTTTTCTTTAATAGCTCTTGACAATGAGAAATATAATGATATACTCACTTAGGTAAAACTTCATACCTTATCAAGAGTGGTGGAGGGAACGGCCCTGTGAAGCCCGGCAACCTGCTTATGGCAAGGTGCTAAATCCGGCGGTGTACGAAAGATGAGGCTTTCTTAAACAGGTTGTTCTGCGCTCCGTCGGAAGACGGGGCGTTTTTGTTTGCTGTTTATTGTATATTACATAATTTCAGGAGGATAAATTATGAGCCATTTTTTATTTACATCTGAGTCCGTGACTGAAGGACATCCCGATAAAATCTGCGACCAGATTTCCGATGCTGTTCTGGACGCTATAATCGAAAAAGACCCTATGGGCAGAGTTGCCTGTGAGACTACCGTATCTACCGGACTTGTTCACGTCATGGGTGAAATAAGCACTGAATGCTATGTTGATATTCCTAAGATAGCCCGTGAGGTTATCCGCGATATTGGATACGACAGGGCAAAATATGGTTTTGACTGCGATACCTGCGGTATAATTACAAACATAGACGAGCAGTCCGGAGATATTGCTATGGGTGTTGATAAATCTCTGGAAAATAAGGCAGAAGAAGAGTCTGAGCTTCAGAACGGTGCAGGTGATCAGGGCATGATGTTCGGTTATGCCTGCGATGAGACAGAGGAGCTTATGCCTCTTGCCATATCCCTTGCACACAAACTTGCTTTCCGCCTTACTGAGGTAAGGAAATCAAACACAGTTAATTATCTTCGTCCTGACGGAAAAACTCAGGTGACTGTTGAATATGATGAAGACCGCCGCCCTGTGAGAGTGGATACCATTGTAATTTCCACTCAGCATGCACCTGAGGCAACTCTGGAGCAGATCAGAAAAGATATGATAGAGCATGTTATAAAACCCATCGTGCCTGCGGAACTTCTGGATGAAAATACAAAGTATTTTGTAAATCCCACAGGACGGTTTGTTATCGGCGGACCTCAGGGAGACTCCGGCCTGACGGGACGTAAAATAATTGTTGATACATACGGCGGAAGTGCCCCTCACGGCGGCGGTGCTTTCTCCGGTAAAGACCCCACAAAAGTTGACCGTTCCGCAGCTTATGCCGCCCGCTGGGCCGCAAAGAATGTGGTTGCAGCCGGTCTTGCAAGACGCTGCCAAATAGAGCTTGCCTACGCAATAGGTGTTGCAAAGCCGGTGTCCGTGCTGGTTGAGACTTTCGGAACGGGTATCTACCCTGATGATAAGATAAGCCAAGCCGTACAGAAAGTATTTGATTTCCGCCCAAGTGCCATTATAAGAGATCTGGAGCTCCGCAAGCCTATATACAGAAACCTTGCCGCCTACGGTCATATGGGTCGTGAGGATCTGGGAGTGCGCTGGGAGGACAGAGATAAAGTTGATGAACTTCTTGCCGCGTTAAAGTAAAAATAAGAATTCTATGGGAAGTTTTAAGCGCCCTAAAAAGTAAAACAGTAATTTTATGTATACCGAAAGGACTTGCAGTCTGCACAAAGCAGTCGGCAAGTCCTTTAATTTTGCTTAAATTCATCGGTTTAAAACAGGGATGCTAAATCATTTCTGTTTTGAGGTGCTCAGTTATCCCCCAAAAATCATTCAGCGTGGATATTTATATATTCAGCCCGGAGCTTTGAATAAGTTATGATCTGTTCTTTATAGAGGCTTGAGTAGCCGGAGAGCATATAAGATATAAAGCAGACAACGGCAAAATACGGGAAACCGTCGGCACCGAACAGCTCAATAGACAGAATAAGAGAGGCCAGCGGGCAGTTGACAGCACCGCAGAAAAGCCCAGCCATGCCCAGCGCTGCCGCAAAGCCTGCAGGAAGCCCAAGCAAGGGTCCGGCTGCACACCCAAGTGTTGCACCGATAAACAAGGTAGGTACAACTTCACCGCCCTTAAAGCCGAAGGAAAGGGTAACGACGGTAAATAATATTTTCATAATAAAGGCTTCCGGCCTTGCCTCACCCTGCTCAACAGCCTTTACTATAATTCCCATACCCGCACCGTTATAATCCATGTTACCTACAAATACGGTTAGAATAAGCACAGCTGCACTGCCTATCAGAATCCTTAAATATGCGTTCGGTACGTATTTTTCCGTAAGACGCTCGGAATGATGTAAAAGTTCACAGAAAAGGACACTGATTATGGCACAGAAAAAGGCGAGAATAATCACTTTTATAACTCCACCGAAAGAGAGAGCGATGGCCTCAACTGCAAAGCGGGTTGGAGCAATGCCAAAGAGCTTGGTTATCCCGTAGGCTGCAAAAGCGGCGGTACTGCAGGGAACAAGACCTGAATAGTGAATGAGACCTACACTGCACACCTCAAGGGCAAAAACCGTAGCAGCCACAGGGGTGCCGAAAAGAGCAGAAAATACAGCCGCCATGCCGCATAAAACAGCTATTGGCTCTTCTTTCTCATTCAGATGCATGGCCCGCCCTATATTACAGCCAAGGCCGCCTCCTATTTGAAGTGCCGCACCTTCACGACCGGCAGAACCGCCGCAGAAGTGGGTCAGAGCTGTGGAAATAAAAATAACAGGTACAAGCAGGATAGGAACATTTTTACCGAAGTGTACCGAACCTATAACTGCGTTAGTGCCTTTGCCTTCAGTTTTTGTTATTTTATAGAGAAAGACTATTATAATGCCGCATATAGGCATTGAAAGCAGCAGCTCAGGGTGCTGAAAGCGAAGATCTGTAACATACTCTACACTGAGATGAAATGCAGAGCCAACAAGCCCCCCTATAATTCCTACTACCAATGCAACTAATACCCATTTGCAGAACACTTTCAGAAAAACCCACAATGTTTTCATGTTGGGCGCTACATATTCGCTCAATCCTATCACTCCCGAATTCATACAAAATACTTTTTTCACTATAACATAAAATCTTCTTTATGTGAAAGCTTTTTTGAATTTCACTCAAGAAGAAAAATGAAATTTCAGACTTTAAGAAAATGTGCCAACGTAAAGAAAGAGCAGGGGATAACCCTGCCCTTAAATATTAACTGTTTAATAGCTTGAGCACGTTTTCACATTGAAGCTCAATTCCAAGCGGAATACAGGTCTCATCGATGTTAAAGCATGAACTGTGGCAAACCCGCTGCTCTTCACCTGCAATACCACAGCCTAAGTGGAAAAAGCAGGCAGGTCTTGCAGCGGCAAAGTAGGCAAAATCCTCAACACCCAGAGAAGGCTCTTTTCTTATGATTATGTTTTCATTACCTATAATAAACTCGGCAGTTTCCCGTACCATATCAACCATAGAATCGTTATTTATTACAGGAGAATAGCTGGGCTCTATTATAAGTTCCGCTTTGCCGCCAAGCATGTTGGCAGTCTGCTCGCAAATGTTTTTTACCCGCTCTCTTGCAAACAGCCTTGTCTTTGGGTCAAGGGTGCGGATTATTCCCGTTAGCTCAACATAATCAGCTATCTGATTTCTGACATTGCCGCCGTGAATAGTACCGAAGGAGCAGACGGCAGAATCCACAGGACTCACGTTCCGACTCACAAAGCTCTGAACATTGCTTATTATCTCAGCGGCTATCAGTATTGCATCCACACCTTCATCGGGACGTGCGCCGTGGCTTGAGCGACCGTAAATCTTTAAAGTCAGCATGTCGGAGGAAGCATACATTTTACCGTATTTAAGACCGATTTTCCCAGCCGGAATGTCCGGCTCTACGTGCAGACCAAGCATGTAATCAACGTGGGGATTTTCAAGACAGCCCTCCGCTATCATCCTTTCTGCACCTCCCACGGTTTCTTCCGCAGGCTGGAAAATAAGCTTAACGTTGCCGTGCAGAACGTGGCGGATTTTGGAGAGCGTGGCAGCTATACCCCATAAAATAGCAGTGTGGGCATCATGTCCGCAGGCGTGCATAACGCCTTTAACACGGGAACAGTATGGAAGGTCGTTGTTTACCTCCTCTATGGGCAGAGCATCCATATCCGCTCTTATGCCCACCGTTTTACCGGGATATGCACCTTCTATAAGTCCCACGATACCTGTGCCTGCAACATTTTTACGAAATGGAATATTAAGCTCGTGAAGCTTTTTACAAATCAGCTCCATGGTTTCAAATTCCATTTCCGACAGCTCAGGATTTTGATGCAGATAACGGCGCAGTAATATTGCGTCTGTGCCTATATTTTGAAATTTTATTATATCGTGAATATTATCCATTTTATCACCTCCAGAGTAGGTTACAGATACTAAAAAAAGAAGCAGCTTTCACATGAAAGCTGCTTCTTTTTGGCGGAGATGGAGAGATTCGAACTCTCGATACCCTTTTGGGGTATACACGATTTCCAATCGTGCGCGCTCGACCAACTACGCGACATCTCCGTATTGCTCAAGAAATCATTAATATGAAATTTACAGCTTGCTTATTATAAGACTTAAATCTAATAAAGTCAAGACCGTTTTTAAATTTATTAAAAAATTTTACGTCTTAATGGATAAAAACCCTGTTATGGAAGATAATATTGCTGTAAGACCTAATTTTAAGGGGGAAAACTGCGTTGAAAATGAGTAATGAGGAGTACAGGCAATACTCCGAACAGCACATGCCCCGTTCACCTTTCGTAAAGGACGCATTAAATGCATTTTGGATAGGCGGACTCATATGCTGCCTGGGTCAGTTTATTTTAAACGTCTATAAAATGTTGGGCATGAATACTGAGTCGGCCGGAATTGCGGAATCTATTACCCTTGTTTTTATAGGAGCCCTGCTCACCGGTTTCGGGTGCTATGACCGCATTGCAAAATTTGCCGGTGCGGGAACTCTTGTACCTATTACCGGATTTGCAAACTCGGTGGTTGCTCCGGCACTGGAATTTAAAACCGAGGGTTTTGTTACCGGAACTGCGGCTAAGATGTTTATAATTTCAGGCCCTGTTATAGTATACGGCATAACGGCAAGTGTAATCTACGGATTGATACTTTGCCTAATCGGATAGGAGAGAATAAAATGTCAAAAAAGAAGAAAAAGAAACAGCAGGAAAAGCTGGGCCATGTTCCGGTTATAACCGGCCACGACTGCAAAGCTGAAATAGAGAGTCCTTCACGGGGACGTTTTGAGGAGAGAGAGTCCGACATGCCAAACGGCACATCCGGAAATTACAGCTGATTAACAAAGGCATTGCGTAAAACCGCAATGCCTTTATTCTGTATCACAGGATTTGAGCTTAAAATAAACTCTGAATTATAATAATGGCTATAAGGACAGGCAGAACATATTGGAAGTACGGTCTTAATTTAGGAGAGAACTTTATGCCCTCACCCTTGTTTGCCTCAGAAAGATACTTGTCAAATCCCCAGCCCCATTTTCCCACGCAGAAGAGCAGGTACACCAGAGAGCCGATGGGAAGGAGCAGATTTGAGACGATAAAGTCCTCGCTGTCCAGAACACCTCTTGAGCCTATGAGCTGTACATTTTCCCATACATTGAAGCCAAGGACACATGGGATGCTTGTAATAAGAACGATTACGCAGTTAATTAAAGCCGCTTTTCTTCTCTTCCAGCCAAAGTTATCTGTACAGCAGGCGATAAGGTTTTCAAAAACCGCAATAACAGTGGAAAAACTTGCGAAGGTCATAAACAGAAAAAAGAGCGCACCCCAGATTTTACCCCCGGTCATATTGACAAAAATATTGGGAAGAGTTTCAAAAATCAGGGAAGGCCCCTGATCAGGTTCAACCCCGAAGCTGAAACAGGCAGGGAAAATGATAAGTCCGGACATAACTGCAACAAATGTATCCATAGCACATATTCTGGCAGCTTCACCGGGAAGACTGTTACTGTCGGACATGTAGCTGCCGAAAATCTCCATAGCACCTATGCCTAAACTGAGTGTAAAAAAGGATTGGTTCATTGCAGCGGATATGACGTTTTTAAGTCCTACGGTTTTTACTCTTTCAATATCCGGCAGGAGGTAAAAGGAAATACCTTCACCGGCACCGGAAAGGGTCATTGAGTGTACGGCAAGTACAACAATAAGCACCATAAGAGCGGTCATCATAACTTTTGTTATACGCTCAAGTCCGTTTTGCAGGCCAAAGCTGCATATGATAAATCCCACAATAACGGTAATTACCATCCATAAAGCCATTTCTCCGGGATTTGCGAGCATACCGCCGAAAACATCGGAAACAGCTTGGGTGTTCATACCGGCTGTAAAGCTGCCGTTTAAGAATTTAAAAAAGTAGTCAAGCATCCAACCGGAAACGGTGGTATAAAACATCATAAGTACGTAATTTCCCAAAATACCGAACCAGCCGTGAATATGCCATTTGCTGCCGGTGTTTTCCAGCGCCTTGTATCCGCCAACGGAACTTTTCCTGCTGGCACGGCCAACGGCAAGCTCCATTGTCAAAACAGGTATGCCCATTGTAATTAAAAACAGCAAATAAAAAAGCACAAATATACCGCCGCCGTTTTGCCCTGCCACATAGGGAAAACGCCATACATTTCCTATACCTATGGCGCAGCCTGCACTGACAAGCAGGAACCCGAGTCTGGATTTAAAATTCTCTCTGTTCATTTCTTTCTATTCTCCCTAAATACTTTTGAGAGTCCGTATTTAAACGGACTTCCTGAGTGTTTCTTATAATACAGCGCTGAATATAGAATTGCAAATACCGATTTAAGATGATAAAATAAGAAAAACTTATTATTAGCCAAAATAAACACCGGAGGACAAGATGAACCTTAACCAGCTTAGATATTTTGTAGCTGCTGCCGAGACTAACAGCTTTACCAGTGCGGCTTCCCAGTATTATATTTCTCAAACCGCTGTCACACAGCAGATAAAAGCCCTTGAAGAGATAGTGGGTGTGCCGCTTTTTGACCGAAACAGACGTCCCATAACTCTCACTCCCGCAGGAAATGCATTTCTGATAGATGCAAAGGCTATTTTAGAGCGAGTCAACAGAGCTATGGACAGAGTTCAGGAAGCGTCGGTAGGCTTTGTGGGAAGCCTCAGAGTGGGCTACACAAAGGGCTACGAAAAAAGCGATATTTCTAAAACTCTGCGAGCTTTCAGAAATCGCTATCCAAACGTTTTGGTATCCTGTTACAGAAACGATACCGATGCTCTTGCAGCAGGTCTTCAAAGAGGAGAATACGACATAATTTTTACATGGGACAGTACTGAACTATGGAAGGATGAAAGCACGGTCTGCCGCCTTGCAGAAAAAAATCCGCTGGTTGTGGCGGTATACAGCAACCACCCCTTTGCAAGACGAAAAAAGCTGAGAAGAAGTGAGCTTAGAAATGAGAGTATATTATATATGACTCCCTCCGGCACGGGAGAATCAGCAGGAGACCAGCAGTTTTATGAACTGTACCACAGTGCAGGTTATCAGCCCAATATTATTTTCAGGTCTAACGATGCGGAGAGCATTTTAATGATGGTAGCTGCGGGTGAGGGCATTTCCCTTTTGCCTAAATATGTGACGGGAGGCCATGACAATACAGAGGAACTGGTTTTCATCCCTCTTGAGGGGGAAGAGGATAAGGTAGAGATTATAGCCGCCTGGCCTAAGGAGAGCAATAACCCGGTGCTTCGCCGCTTTACGGACTTTGTGTGGAGCAGTGAAAAATAAAAAAATGCCGCCCCTGTAAAGGACGACATTCAGCCGATGAATAAAACTATTTCATGCTTATGCGTTCAGCTTTTGGTGTATGTATGTTTCCACTTCGTCAAACTCTATTCCCAGCGCCACCGACAGCTCGCCGTGGAGCATATCTTTGGCTCTCTTCATTGTGGCCTCTGCTCTGCTGCTCTTGGTTTTCCGCTCTAAGAGTCTGTGGCCTATGCCTTTTACTATTGCTACAAGGGCTTCACAGCTGTGGAGCTTGAAAAGCTCTTTGTAATAGGCATCAACATGGTTAAAGCGGTTATCCAGACATATGGCGGGCTTAATATCAGGAATTGATGCGATTAAATTTTCCGCTTCCTCACGACTCATGACAGGGCGCATGTAGGTGTCGGAATCAATGGGTGTAAAATATGTTCCGGTACCTATAAGGGGGCAAAGATGGTAATAAAGCTTGTTTCCTGAAGCACCTGACATTTCCAGCGGGGCTATTTTTTCTACCGTACAGACACCGTTCTCCCCGTATATAATTTTATCTCCTATCGAAAACATCTCAAAATCCCCTATGCTATATTATTTTACTTATATATTACAACATTTATCTGAAAAATTCTACGGCTTTTTCATAAAAGTTTAACTTTTTTTCGTTTAATTTTAGAAATTTTGGCGTATATTATCAAATACACATTGTACAAAGCCTTGCAGCCTGTTATAATACAATGACATAATAATATAAAATTACGGTTAAACGGGTTTAGGCCCAGGTTAAGTCAAAAGGATGATATATAAGTGAAACTTTATTTTTACGGACATGATTATAAATATGCGGTGGAGCAGATGCTCCTGACCCTTTTTCCCCAGGAACGTCCGGAATACCCGGAAGAAAAAACTGACGGCAACAGCATGGATATAAGCCTGCGAAGGGGCGAAAAATTTACAACCGCCACATGCACGCTGAGAATAAACGGCGGAACTTTCCACGGCCGGGGAGCCGTGCAGAATAAGCTGCTTGTAACTCCGCTGGAAACTGACAGGCAGTGCCAGCATATAATAAAAGATGCCATATACAGAGCTGCCCTGTCCTCCGGACTTCACCGCCCGGTTTGGGGTTCACTGACCGGGGTGAGACCGGGAAAACTTATGACCCCTTTTCTTGAGAGCGGCTTGGGGGATAAAGAGGCCATGAAAGCCTTTATGGATGAGTATGATGTGAGCCCTGAGCGTGCAAAACTCTGTCTCGATACCGGCAAAGAGACCGTAAAGCTTGAAAGAGAGCTTGGTGAAAAGGATGTCTGTCTATATATAGGAATTCCTTTTTGCCCTACCCGCTGTGCTTATTGCAGCTTTGTAAGTCAGTCTGTGGAAAAAAGCATGAAGCTCATTTCTCCTTTCTTCGAAGCCCTTAAAAAAGAGATTATAGCTGTGGCGGAGCAGGTGAAGGCTCAGGGACTCCGTGTTATATCCATATACATGGGCGGCGGTACGCCTACCACTCTTTCAGCCTCTCAGTTAGACCAGCTTTGTACACTGCTTGAGGAATGTTTTGAACTTGGGGACTTAAAAGAATATACAGTTGAGGCCGGAAGACCTGATACTATTACCGGCGAAAAACTTCAGACATTAAAAAAACATGGAGTAGGCAGACTGAGCGTAAATCCTCAGACTATGTCTGACAAGGTACTAAAGACTATCGGCCGGCGTCATAGTGCGGCAGATGTAATTTCCGCATTGGAGATTGTCCGTGATGCGGGAGATTTTGCCGTAAACATGGATCTTATAGCAGGACTGCCGGATGATACGGTTGATAGCTTTCGGGAGACTATAGATAAAGTATTGACTCTTAAACCGGAAAATATAACCGTCCATACACTCTCTCTTAAAAAGGGCTCAAGAATAATGCTGGAGGGCTCGGATATTCCTCAGGCGGCAGAGGTTGGCAAAATGCTTGACATTGCCACGGAAAAACTCAGAACAGCGGGATATGAGCCATATTATCTATACAGGCAGAAATTCATGTCAGGCGGATTTGAGAATGTGGGATGGACCAAAAAAGGGTATGAAAACATATATAACATATGTATAATGGAAGAACTTTGCAGTATAATTGCTATGGGCGGCGGAGGTTCCACCAAGTTAATCCGCCACGACGGGGATAGAAATATCAGGCTTACGGCGCCGAAATATCCTCAGGAGTATATAGCCAATATAGATAAAACATGTGCCGATAAGGTGAAAATCTCGGATTTTTACACAGATATACAAAATAAAAAGGAGCTAAAATAAATGTCGTTTGATTTAAATGAAATAAATTTCAGAACTATTTCCGACCCTAAAGCTTTAGTAGAGGAAGGAGATGCCATATACAATGAGAGAATTTCCAAAGCGGCGGATATGATAATTGAAAATCGCAAGAGAAGTCCTATCGTTCTGCTGTCAGGCCCCTCCGGCTCCGGAAAAACCACTACCGCTATGAAAATAAGCGAAGAGCTTAAAAAGCGGGGAATAGGTACTCATTATGTAGGTATGGATGACTACTTCAAAACCATTGACCCGGAGACGGTGCCGCGCACTCCCGAAGGAGACATGGACCTTGAGAGCCCTCTTTGCGTGGATATGGAGCTAATGAACAAGCATTTTGACATGCTCTCAAAAGGTCAGCGTATCTTTGTCCCTAAATATGAATTTTCAAGAAAAATGCGGGTACAGGAACCCTCAAAGTCAATTAAACTTAATAAAGATGAAATTGTAGTATTTGAGGGAATACATGCTCTTAACGATATGATTACCGACCGAAACCCCGAAGCCTTTAAACTTTACATTTCCGCCCGAAGTGATGTGATGTTTGAGGGAAAGGATGTATTTAAGAGAACGTGGTTCCGCCTTGTTCGACGCACAGTAAGAGACTATAATTTCCGCGGTTCTGATGCAGCTGAAACCATGAGCATGTGGGCAAACGTGAGGAGAGGAGAAAAGAAGTATATATCTCCCTTCAAAAATAAGGCGGATATGCAGTTCGATACCGCACTGCCCTATGAGCTTCCGGTATTCAACCGCACTGCCACTGAACTGTTTAAATCTGTGCCTGAGGGTATAGAGCGCTTTGATGAACTCCGTTCCGTACTTCCAGCTTTACAGCTTTTCGGAGATATAGACGAGAAGTATGTGGCTAAAGACTCGCTCATACGAGAGTTTATTGGCGGAGGCATTTACGAATATTAATAATAAAACGTCGGAATATTCCGACGTTTTATTTTTTAAAGAGAAAAACAAGTAAATAATAGCTTCAAAAGATAAATTACTCTTGAAGGTTCTGAAAGCCTGTTGTATAATACACATATAAAAGGAGGCGAAAAGCATGGAATTCGGAGAGATTTTGGCAAAAAAGCGCAGGGAGTTGGGGTTAAACCAATCACAGCTTGCAGATAAAATGTGCCTTATGGGTATGCCTCTTTCAAATCAGGCTATATCAAAGTGGGAGAAAGGGACAACTCTTCCAAATGCCAGACAGTTCCTTACCCTATGCAGAGCCTTAAATATTGACGATATAAACGGGCTTTTCTTAGGCGGGGGAGAGGGCGTTTTCCATGGCCTTAACGCAGACGGTCGCAGGAAGGCTCTGGATTACATAGAACTTCTCCGCGAGAGCGGCAGATATGAACCAAGAGACAGAGATTTATGCCGGAGAACATTCAGAAGCCTTCCCCTGTATTCTATGGCGGTCTCCGCAGGGACGGGTCAATTTCTGGACGGTGAGGATTATGAAATGGTAGATGTGGGTGCTGAAGTGCCGGAAGGGGCAAACTTCGGCGTCAGGGTTTCCGGTGACAGTATGGAACCTGAATTTCATGACGGAGATACTGTGTGGGTCCGCCAGCAGAGAAGCCTGATGACAGGTGAAATCGGAATTTTCCTATATGACGGCAATGCCTATCTTAAAGAGCTCACAGCCAAAGGAGACAAAATAGCTCTCCGTTCTTTAAACCCGAAATATAATGACATAATCGTCTCACCGGAATTACCCCTAAGGGTTCTGGGAAAAGTTCTCAGATAAAAAGGCTCTGAAAAATCAGAGCCTGAGGCTGTCGAAAAACTCCTTCGGAGGTTTTCGACAAAGAGCTACGGTCTGAGCAGCGCATAATTTGTCCGCTATGGCGAACAAATTCCACACTCTCAGACCGAGAAGTATTTTTTCCAAGGTACACGCCCTTGGAAAAAATGAATTTAATTTTCTTTGCCGCTGCGGCGGCAAACTCTGCGAGGCTTTTTTTCAAAGC
>JAHHRS010000048.1 GCA_020025675.1 Oscillospiraceae bacterium | reverse complement strand
AAAAAATGGTCCGAGTGGAGGGATTTGAACCCCCGGCATCCTGCTCCCAAAGCAGGCGCGCTACCAACTGCGCTACACCCGGATATATTATACAGAATTACCTCAGCCAACGTATTATACAACAAATTCCACAGAAGTGCAAGACAATTATTCATTGATGTTTTAATAATGTTGTGGTATGCTCTGAAAAGGAGCGTGATCTTTATATGAGAATGAGAAAAAGGCCAAATTTAGAACCCCGCATGGAGAAATGTGCAAAACTTATGATAAAAGAACCCGAGACCTTAATCGGCCGCTGGAATGAAAATTTTGAGGGCTTTAATAATATACATCTTGAGCTTGGCTGCGGCAAGGGCCGCTTTACGGTGGAGACTGCCGAAAATAATCCTGACACCCTTTTTGTAGCCGTGGAAAAAGAAAGAAGCGCTATGGTTGTAGCAATGGAACGGGTAATGGATAAGGGACTTAAAAATGTCCGCTTTATAGACGGAGACGTAGCAAAGCTTCCGGAAATATTTGCCCCCGGGGAAATCAGCAGATTTTACATAAATTTCTGTGACCCGTGGCCCAAAAGCCGTGATGCAAAATTCCGTCTGACATCTCCCGGCTTTTTACGCCGCTACGGAAGTTTACTTCCGGAAGGCGGGGAAATACACTTTAAAACAGACAATACACCTCTTTTTGACTGGTCGGTAGAGCAGTTCCGGGCTGAGGGCTGGGAGCTTTCTCAGCTTACTCACGACCTGCATAAAAACGGACCTGTGGGGGTAATGACAGACTACGAGGCAAAATTTTATGCCGAAGGACTAAAAATAAACAGGTTACAGGCTAAAAAAGTATCCGGCACTAAAGACCTGTCCGCCGGACCTGTGCCTCGCATACGAAATGCAGCGCTGACAGATGCCAGAGGCTATGAGGAGAGCAGGAGAGACAGTGAGGAGAATGAGAAATGAAATTCATATCTTGGAATGTTAACGGTTTAAGAGCCGTTGTAAAAAAGGGATTTGAAGATATTTTTAATGAGCTGGATGCGGATTTTTTCTGTATTCAGGAGACAAAACTTCAAAAAGGTCAGATAGATCTGAGCTTTCCCGGATACGAGAGCTACTGGTGCTATGCAGAAAGAAAGGGCTACTCAGGTACAGCTATTTTTACAAAGCACAAGCCGCTGAGCGTGAGATATAATCTGGGAATTCCTGAACACGACACTGAGGGCAGAGTTACCTGTCTGGAGTACGAAAAATTTTATCTTGTCTGCGTTTACACACCCAACGCACAGGATGAACTCAAAAGAATTGATTACCGCATGAGCTGGGAGGATGCTTTCAGGGCGTTCCTTTTAGAGCTGGACAGGGAAAAGCCTGTTATTGTCTGCGGTGATATGAATGTGGCCCATCAGGAAATCGACCTTAAAAACCCCAAGTCCAATATCGGAAAGCCCGGTTTTTCCTATGAGGAGCGGGGCAAATTTACTGAGCTTCTGGAGGCAGGTTTTACAGACTCTTTCCGTTTTATCTATCCCGATAAAACCGATGCCTACTCATGGTGGAGCTACCGCGGCGGTGCAAGAGGGAGAAACGTTGGCTGGCGTATAGACTATTTTGTAATATCAAACAGACTCAGGGAAAATGTTACTGCGGCATACATTCTGCCTGATATTATGGGTTCCGACCACTGCCCGGTAGGTCTTGAAATGTCATGGTGAAAATTGGAAACGTTGAGCTTGCGGGCAGACTTACTTTAGGCCCTATGGCCGGGGTTACGGATTTTGCCTTTCGCGGCATATGCCGTGAGCTTGGGGCGGCACTTACCACAACTGAGATGGTAAGCGCCAAAGCACTTGTATATAAGGATGAAAAAACCAAATCACTTCTGTACATACCGCCAGAGGAGCACCCATGTGCCGCCCAAATCTTCGGCCACGAGCCTGAAATCATGGCTGAGGCAGCAGGTATGGCACTTGAAATTTCAGGGGCAGACATAATTGATATAAACATGGGCTGTCCTGTGGGAAAAATCGTAAAATCCGGTGACGGTTCTGCCCTTATGAAAGACCCTGAACTTGCAGGGCGGATAATCGAGAAAGTTTCAAAGGCTGTGGATGTGCCTGTTACCGTAAAATTCCGCAAAGGCTGGGACAAGGGCAGTGTAAATGCGGTTGAATTTGCAAAAATTGCCCAGCAGGCAGGAGCTGCCGCCGTTGCCGTCCACGGCAGAACAAGGGTGCAGATGTATTCAGGAGTTGCCGACTGGGATATTATAAGAGACGTTAAAAACGCGGTGACCATTCCGGTGATTGCAAACGGGGATATTTTTGAGCCTGAACACGCAGAGCATATTCTGCGCTATACAGGCTGTGAGCTTGCCATGATAGGCAGAGGCAGTTTCGGAAATCCATGGCTTTTTCAGCGGGGAAATGCTGCAATAGAAGGCAAGCCTGTTCCTGAACTTCCGCCTCTCAGTCAGAGAATGGACGTGGCACTGAGACAGATTGAAACTCTGGCATCCCAGCGGGGAGAGCACTTGGCCTGTCTTGAGGCAAGACACCATATGCCGTGGTATCTTGACGGCGTAGCTTATGCCAAAATATATAAGCAGCAGCTTGTACATGTGGAAAATCTGGACCAGCTTAGGAAGATAGTAAAGGACATTAAGCGTGACCTTAAATAAACACACCTTATGTGAGATTCCGAAAGGAGTGACAGCATGACAAGGGAAGAGGAACGGAATATCATAAGAAAAATTCAGGGCGGAGATGTGAACGCCTTTGAACTTCTTGTGACCGAGTACGAAAAAAATGTATACAATCTGGCTCTGAGAATGTGTAAAAATGCGGAGGATGCAGCCGATATGAGCCAGGAGGCGTTTATAAAGGCATATAATTCTCTTAAGTCATTCAGAGGCGACAGTAAATTCTCTGTATGGCTGTACCGCATTGTTTCAAATCTGTGCCTTGACCATCTTCGCCGTCAGAACAGAAGACCTGTCAGGTCGCTGTCGGTAGAGGACAGCGACGGCGAGACCGCTGAAATTGAGATACCGGACGAGGAGCAGGCCCCGGAAAGACTTTTGGAGAGAAAAGCAACATGTGATGCGGTGCGGCGAGGTTTGGATGAGCTAAACACGGAACAGAGGGAAATTTTGCTTTTAAGAGAAATTCAGGGCTTTAGTTATGATGAGATAGCTAAGGTACTTAATATAGAAAGCGGCACTGTTAAATCCCGAATATTCAGGGCAAGAAAGAAACTATGTGATTTTCTGATTGATGACGGGAACATTCCCGACTATATCTCGTCAAAAAACCGGGAGAAGGTGAAACGTCATGAGCGGGTGTGAAGAATATAGGGAGCTTATAAGCTGCCTTTTGGACGGAGAACTGAATGAAGAAGAAAGCTCCGCACTGGCGGAGCACCTTGAGCATTGCGGGGAATGCCGGACAATGTATGAAGCGTTTACCGGCATTTCAAAGTCCATATCCGAAAATATGGTGGAAGTACCGGAAGAACTTCACGAAAATATTATGGCGGCTGTATGCCGTGAGAGTATAAAAAACAAAAACAGCAGGAAAAAACTTTCAAAACCCTTGAAAGCGATTTTAACCACAGCTGCCTGCGCCGTCATTGTTGTGGGTGCAGGTGCGGCGGTGCTTCCCGGATTTTTCCGCTGCGGAAGTTCTGCGCCTGAAAATTATGCCATGGCTGCCAGAGATACCGCAGAAGGACAGTCGGAGGAGTGTACTCCGGAGGAGGTACAGCTTCCACCTGAGATGCTTAGAAAAAATGTGAGGGAAGTTCCGGACGAAGCGCCCGCTGAGTTTGATCTCAAAGAAAGCAGCGGAGATGATACAATTTATTCGCAGTCTGCTCCCCAAGCTGCCTCCGGAGATCAAAGCACATATGTTGTAGAGTTGGGCTTTGAAAATTGGGAGCGAATGGAAACTTTTTTACATGAAAGAGAGAGTAAAGCCGAAATTGCTTTACCTGACGCCCCTGATTATATAATAACTGTTACTAAAAACAGCAGTAATTTATGCCTTAATGCTTATTTTATAGATGATATACTTTACTACCAATCAGAGGAAGGACAGGTGTACAACGCAGCTTGCAGCGCTGAAGAATTTGCGGATTTTTTAGATAGCTTGGAATAATTGTATAAAAAAACACGTTTTTGCGCTATGGTTCAAGGAGTAATTTTAAATAAACTGCCTTGAATATGGGAAAAATGTATGTTATAATTTTTGCAAGTTTATAAATGGGGCAGTATCTGCTCTGTATCCGCATATAAGGAGAGTTTCAAGTGAAAAGAGTTAAGGTTTCAAATAACGTAATTCGTCGTATGCCCAGATATTTGCGTAAGCTTGCAGAACTGGAGAAAAACGGCATTAACAGAATATCATCTTTTGAACTGGGACGTCAGCTGGGTCTTACACCGTCCCAGATAAGACAGGATTTCAGCTGCTTCGGCGAATTCGGCCAGCAGGGCTATGGTTATAACGTTCCTGCACTCAGAGAGCAGGTTGGCTCAATATTGGGCATAGACAGAGGCTTCACCGCCATTCTGGTAGGTGTTGGTAACATAGGTAAGGCACTTATGGATAACTTCTGCTTTAGTGAGTGGGGCTTCAGACTTAAACATGCTTTTGATATTAACCCTCAGCTTATAGGTACTTCTTTTAACGGTGTTCCCATAAGCTCTATGGACGATTTGAAAACCTACATTGAAAAAAACCATGTAGATGTTGCAGTCCTTACTGTTCCTGCAACCGCCGCTGTGCCTGTTGCAGATATGCTTATTAAAAACGGTATTGAAGCAATATGGAACTTTACAAATCAGGAGCTTACCGAGCCGAACAGCTCTACTATTGTGGAAAACATCCACTTCTCAGACAGCCTTCTGTCCCTCAGCTACTTTATAGCGGAGAGAAACGATGAGAAAGCAGCCAAAGCCGCAAGACTCGAAAAACAGAACTAAATTATTTTACAGTAAAAAGCTCCTTTTCAGGAGCTTTTTTGAACATTAAAGGAGATAATATGTCTGATACCATCGCCGCCGTTGCCACCGGCGCACAAGTTGCGGCAATAGGAATAGTTAGGCTTTCCGGAGATAAAGCCATAGAAATGGCGGATACGCTTTTTAAACCTGCGTCCGGCAGAAAAATGAGCTCCAGTGAAGACAGAAAGCTGGTGTTCGGAAATCTTTATACAAGAGCCGGGGACATTCTGGATGTGTGCCTTTGTACAATAAGCCACGGACCCAAAAGTTACACGGGGGAGGATACCGCAGAGTTTCAGTGCCATGGCTCACCGGTGGTTTTGAGGAGTCTTCTGGACGAGCTTTTTGCCCTTGGAGCAAGACAGGCGGGGCCGGGCGAATTCACCAAGAGGGCATTTTTGAACGGACGCATGGAGCTGTGCTCCGCAGAGGCAGTGGCCGATATAATAGACGCTGAAAGTGTTGAAGCTGCAAAAAACGCCGCAGGTCAGCTTTCCGGCGCAATCGGGGATAAAATAGGAAAAATCTATAATGAGCTTACCGATATGTCCTCTCACTATCTTGCAGTTTTAGACTATCCGGACGAGGATATAGAAGACTTTGTCCTTGAAAGCTATAAGGAGAGCATAAATAAGGCTTTAAGTTCTTTAAATACACTCCTATCCACATTTAAGCGGGGTAAAATTTTAAATACAGGTATTCCCGCCGCCATTGTGGGCAGACCTAATGCCGGAAAGAGTTCACTTTTAAATGCACTCTTAGGCTATGACCGGGCGATAGTTACAAGCGTTCCCGGCACTACAAGAGATACGATTGAGGAAAAATTAAAGCTTGGCAGTGTATGTCTGCGTCTTACAGATACTGCGGGTATCCGTGAAACCGGTGACGAGGTTGAGAGACTGGGGGTTGAGCGCAGCAGGGAAGCAATAGAGCAGGCGGAGCTTGTGATAGCGGTAATTGACGGCAGCGCTGACTATACGAAAGAGGACGGCAAGCTGATTTCTGCGGCTGAGAATGCTCCCAAGGGGCTTGTTGTAATATCGAAAAACGATTTGGACAGGAATCTGCCCTTTATCGAAACTGCTCTTCCTGTGGTTTCAATAAGCGTTAAAACAGGCGAGGGAATAGAAGAACTTGAAAAGGCTATAACAGAGCTTTTCCCCCTGCCATCGGTTCCGGCAGGCGAGATACTCACAAATGCCCGACAGGCTGACGCAGTTAAAAGGGCGGTTGAATACATGGAAGCTGCAGTTTCTGCTATGGATATGTGCATGACACCGGATATAGTTTTGACGGAAATTGAGGGCGCTATGTCCTCATTGGGCGAACTTACAGGCAGAACTGTCCGTGAAGATGTGACAAATCGCATATTTCAGCGTTTCTGCGTGGGTAAATAAGGGAAAATTTAATATAAAGCATAGTAAATACTTGACAATGCCTGTTCTCTGTGCTATCATAATTTAGCAATTCCGCTAACAGTGATGCAGAAGTACCCAAGAGGCCGAAGGGGCTCCCCTGCTAAGGGAGTAGGCGTTTAAAAAGCGCGCGAGGGTTCAAATCCCTCCTTCTGCGCCAAAATACCGAGGTAAGCATAAAATGTGCTTATCTCGGTATTTTTTATACTTTTTGTTCTGATATGGGAAGTTTAGGGGATAAACATGGGTTTTGAAATATGCAAAAATCGGAACAAAAATCAATAGAAAATACCCCCAATTATTAAAACTCAGTCTGTGTAGTTAGCAGCGTAGTCAGCAAAAGCTCTTGCCTTTTTAAGCAGGAGCTTTTTTCAGGCATCACACCATGGATTTTCATTTTTGTAAATTTACAAGATACTGCCTGCCCTTTTTTGATTTTTAACCTGAAAAAGAGCAGGACTTTTTGACATTTTAGCCCTATTTTTTTTGGCATTATACACAAAATCTAAGTGCTGATTTGTTCACAGCTACAAAGTTTGAAAAAAACGGATGGTGCTTATTGACTTTAATGTATAGGCTTGTTAAGATTAAATCACAAATCACCGGTAACGTTTCCGGTAACGTTACCGAAGCTTTGCATGGAGTAAATAACGTGACTATAAAAGATATTGCCAAGGCTTGCGGGGTGGGTGTGAGTACCGTCTCCCGGGTACTGAATAACAAGCCTGACGTCAGCGATGCTGTACGGAAAAAGGTGCTTGAATTTGTGGAAAAATCCGGCTATATTCCCAATAACAGCGCAAGGGATTTAGTTAAAAGCAGTTCCGACTCTGTCGGAGTTATCGTCAGGGGAATGGGAAACCTCTTCTTTTCGTCAATTTTAAAGACTGTCTCAACTGAGATAGATAAAAGCGGTTACACCATGGTTGTGCATTTCATAGATTCCGGTGAGGATGAGGTGAAGGCGGGAGCCGTCTTAGAGCGTGAGAAAAAGCTGCGGGGACTTATATTCTTGGGCGGAAGATACGATTACAGCCCGGAGGAACTGTCCCTTATAGGTATACCCTATGTCTGCTGTTCATACTCAAATTCCTTCGGAACTCTCAACGAGGGGGATTACTCTTCTGTATCTGTTGATGACTATATAACGGCATATAAAGCCGTTAAACAGCTTATAGATTTAGGCCACAGAAAAATTGCCGCTCTTGTACCGGCCTGCTGTGACCGCTCTGTTTCACAGCTCCGCTTTAACGGCTACAAAGCCGCCTTGAAAGACGGCGGAATTCCATATGACGAAAAGCTGGTAATGCAGACAGGCGGACATTACGGGATGAACGAAGCCTACGAGGGTACCAAGCTTCTGTTAGAAAGAGATGTACCCTTTACCGCCCTTTTCACCGTCTCTGACTCTACTGCTATTGCCGCCATGAAGGCCCTGGAGGATAACGGACGTACCGTTCCGAACGACTGCTCCGTTATAGCCATTGACGGACTGAATATTTCTCAGTATGTCAGCCCCACGCTTACCACTATGGTTCAGCCGGCCGATGAGATGGGCAGAGAGTGTGTAAAGATACTTGTGGATATTTTGGAAGGCAGGGGGAACAACCGCCACATCAGGCTGGAGGCAGTACTGAGAGAGGGCGGCTCCGTTAAATCAATCTGATTTTCTGACGAAAGGTCTGAAAATACAACCTCAAAAACGAGGAATAAATTTTATTAAGGAGAAGTAGAAAATGAAAAAAGCATTAGCACTTATTCTTGCTTTGTGCATGGTATTTGCGCTCTGCGCCTGCGGCGAGAGCAAAGCACCCCAGCAGCCCGCCGAGAGCCCTGCTGAAGCTCCTGCAGATGCTGCGGCTGATGCACCCAAAGCTGAAGGCTCTGTTTACTACCTGAACTTTAAGCCTGAGGCAGATGCCGCATGGCAGGAACTGGCTAAGACTTACACCGAACAGACCGGTGTTCCCGTGAAAGTCGTTACAGCCGCTTCCAACGAATATGACACCACCCTTACCGCCGAGATGGACAAGTCCTCCGCACCTACTCTGTTCCAGTGCGGCAATCAGGGCGCTATTAACTCCTGGGGTGACTACTGCCTTGACCTTAAAGACACCGATGTTTACAAAGAGATGACCACCGATTCCTTTAACTTCAAGGGTGAAAACGGTGAAGTCCTCTCAATTGGCTACTGCTACGAAGCATTCGGCATCATAGTTAACACCGAACTTCTGGAGCAGTCCGGTCACAGTCTGGACGAGATAAAGGATTTTGATTCCCTCAAGGCCGTTGCTGATGACATTCATGCCCGTGCCGCTGAGCTTGGCTTTGATGCCTTCTCTTCCGCAGGACTGGACAGCTCTTCATCATGGCGTTTCTCCGGGCACCTTGCAAACATGCCTCTCTTCTATGAGTTCCGTGACGACAACGTAACCGAGCAGCCCGCTACAATTAAGGGAACTTACCTTGAAAACTTTAAGAAAGTATGGGATCTCTACACAACCGACTCTGCTATAACCGGCGCTGACCTCCTCTCCGCTACCGGCGATATGTCCTCCGCTGAATTCAAGGAAGGCAAGGCTGTCTTCTATCAGAACGGCTCTTGGGAGTATGCAGGTCTTGTGGAGGCAGGTATGGACCCTGCAAAGCTGGCTATGATCCCCATTTACTGCGGTGTTGAGGGCGAAGAAAAGGCCGGTCTCTGCTGCGGCACAGAGAACTGCTGGGCAGTTAACAACGAGTCTTCCGAGGAAGACATTAAGGCTACTCTGGACTTTATGAAGTGGGTTGTAACTTCCGAGGAAGGCACTACCATGATGGCAGAGCAGTTCGGACCCTGCCCCTTCAAAAACGCAAAAACTCCTGAAAACGTGTTTTTTGCACAGGCAAGTGACTACACTAATGCAGGCAACTACATTGTAACATGGGCATTTAACTACACTCCCGCTGTTGACGACTGGCGTGCAGCCGTTGTTGACGCTCTGGGTCAGTACACCGCAGGTACCGGCGACTGGAGTGCTGTTGAGACCGCTTTTGTTGAAGGCTGGGCAACTCAGTATGCTAATGAGCAGGCAGCTAAGTGATCTCAGTCTGAAAGCAGCAGAATAAACTTTACAGGGCGAGCGCATGCCGCTCGCCCTGCTTTAAATTTCCGTGTTTACAGCGGCACTTCGGATATTCGGGAGCGGCGCTGTGAACATTGAAACAAGACTGCAAATAAAAAGGAGAGTGTGCTATTTGAAAAAACCTAAAAAGCAACGGGACAATTCAGCACTGAATTCAACTCTGATTCGCCGTCCTATTCAGCGCTGCTTCTGGCTCTTCCTGCTTCCCACCTTTGCCGCATTCTGCATAGGGTTTTTATACCCCTTTTGCAAAGGACTGTTTTTATCTTTCTGTAAGTTTAAAACCACCAGCAAGTGGCATTGGGTAGGTCTTGATAACTACATTAGGGCCTTGTCTGACCAGAGTTTTATACACTCATTCTGCTACACGGCCCTGTTTGCGGTTACAACTCTTATTGTAGTAAATGTTCTGGCATTTACAGTTGCCTATGTACTTACAAGGGGCATTAAAGGCTCAAATATTTTCAGAACCGTTTTCTTTATGCCTAATCTTATAGGCGGCATAGTTCTGGGTTATATCTGGTCAATGATATTTGACGGTATACTCTGCCGTTACGGCACTTCAATACTTCTTGAAACCAAATACGGGTTCTGGGGGCTTGTAATATTGCTGTGCTGGCAGCAGATAGGCTATATGATGATCATCTACATAGCGGGCCTCCAATCCATACCTGAGGACATGCTGGAGGCGGCAAAGATAGACGGTGCAAGCTCATGGCAGACACTGTGGAAGGTTACAATACCAAACCTTATGCCTTCTATAACTATCTGCACATTTCTGACCCTTACAAACGGCTTTAAGCTCTACGACCAGAACCTTGCCCTGACGGCAGGGCGGCCCTTTATGCAAATGGCGGATGGCTCGGTTGTAAAAACAACGGAAATGCTGGCGCTGAATATTGTTAACTCTTTCTATGCCTCCGGCGGCGGAAACAGGGGAGTCGGTCAGGCAAAGGCGGTGCTGTTCTTTGTTCTGGTTGCATTTATAAGCATTATGCAGCTCCGCTCCACACGGAATAAGGAGGTGCAGCAGTAATGGCTAAAAACGGTCTTAAACGGGAAAGGCAGACAAATACTATATTGACGGTAATTTTTGCGCTTATTGCCGTCATATACCTTATGCCGATAGTTCTGGTGCTCATAAATTCATTTAAGGAAAATAACTTTGTAAACCTGGAAACCTTTAAGCTCCCAAACAGCGAGTCGTTTGTTGGCTGGGATAACTACAAAAAGGGTATGACATTTGGTAACTACCCCTTCCTTAAATCTGTTTTTTACAGCTTCTTTATAACTATTGCTTCCAGCGGACTTATTCTGCTTTGCACATCTATGGCGGCATGGTATATAGCCCGTGTGGGCAGCATATTCAGTAAGACAGTTTACTATCTCTGCGTATTTTCAATGGTCGTACCTTTCCAGATGGTCATGTTTACTCTGGCAAAAACTGCCGACACCCTCCATCTGAATACGCCGTGGACTATTCCCGTTATATATTTGGGCTTTGGAGCGGGGCTTGCTGTGTTTATGTTTTCGGGATTTGTGAGAAGTATACCGTTGGAAATTGAAGAGGCCGCCGCCATTGACGGCTGCGGGCCTATCCGAACTTTCTTCTCTGTGGTATTTCCGATGTTAAAGCCTACGATGATATCCACGGGAGTGCTGGAAATTATGTGGGTCTGGAATGACTATCTGCTGCCTTACCTTGTACTGGACAGACAGAGGTTTATGACTATACCCATACATATCCAGTATTTAAAGGGCAGTTACGGCCATGTTGACATGGGCGCCACAATGGCGCTTATAATGGTGAGCATAATTCCGGTTATAATATTCTACCTTAGCTGCCAGAAACATATTATAAAAGGTGTTGCAGCAGGTGCAGTAAAGGGATAAAAACTAAGAGAAATGAGTGGTTTATATATGAAACGAAGCAGCGGAGTACTGATGCCTATGAGCTCTTTGCCCTCAAAGTACGGCATTGGCAGCATGGGAGAGGAAGCCTATAAATTTGTGGACTTTTTAAAGGCCTCAGGCCAAAGCTATTGGCAGCTTCTGCCTCTCGGCCCTACAAGTTACGGGGACAGCCCATACTCTTCTTTTTCCACATTTGCAGGTAATCCATACTTTGTTGACCTTGACAGCCTGTGTGAGGAGGGACTTTTAAAGCCGGAAGAAATAGAGGGCATAGACTGGGGAGAAAATCCCGAAAGAGTGGATTACGGCAAAATCTACATGAACCGTTTTAATGTTCTGGGGATTGCATATAAGCGCGGCAGAGAAAAATTAAAGGACGAGATACAAAATTTCAGGGAAGAAAATCGGAGATGGCTTGATAATTACGCCCTGTTTATGGCACTGAAATCCAATTTTCAGATGAAAAGCTGGACTGAGTGGCCTGAGGATATAAGACTGAGAAAGCCGGAAACTGTGAAAAAGTATTCTGAGCTTTTACACGAGGAAATAGACTTTCAGGTTTTTATACAGTACATGTTCTTTAAGCAGTGGCACGCACTGAGAGAATACGCCCATGAAAGGGATGTTCATTTTATAGGCGATGTGCCTATATATGTGGCCCTTGACTCTGCGGATGTATGGAGTGAGCCGGAGTTTTTCCAGCTGGACGAGAAGCGTCTTCCCAGAGAGGTAGCAGGTGTGCCGCCTGATGCCTTCACGGAAGAAGGTCAGCTTTGGGGCAATCCCCTTTATGACTGGGACGCCATGCAGAGAGACGGCTTCGGCTGGTGGATACGTCGTATAGACGGCGCGAAAAAGTTGTACGACGTTATAAGAATTGACCATTTCAGAGGCTTTGAGAGTTATTGGGCTGTTCCTGCCGGTGAAGAAACAGCCAAAAATGGACAGTGGAAAAAAGGCCCCGGGATGAACCTTGTGGGTGTTCTGACCTCATGGTTCAGGGACCTGAGCTTTATAGCCGAGGACTTGGGCTATGTTACACCTGAGGTCAAAGCATTGCTTTCAGATTCGGGCCTGCCGGGAATGAAAATTCTGGAATTTGCCTTTGATGCCCACGGCGAGTCCGATTACCTGCCTCACCGCTGTGAACCCAACAGCGTATGCTACATGGGTACTCACGACAACGACACGGTTATGGGCTGGCTGTCTGACATGAATAAGGATGACAGAAAGTTTGCTTCCCGTTATATGCACATAACGGAAGACGAGGGATGGTGCTGGGGCCTTATCCGTACCGGAATGGCAACCCCCTCAAACCTTTTCGTGGTTCAGATGCAGGATCTGCTGGAGCTTCCCAACTCCTGCCGCCTGAATACCCCCGGAACAAGCTCCGGAAACTGGCAGTGGCGTATGCTCTCAGGTGCTGCGGAGGAGAAGCTTTCGGAAAAGCTTCTGGAATACACCAAGACTTTCAGAAGAATATAATTTTATAAAAAGACAGCCGCCGATTTTTTCGGTGGTTGCTTTTTTGTGCCATTCATTTATTAAGATTTGTTAAAAATCTGTACACAGGGAATGTGACATGCTATAATTTTCCTACCGTATAAAGGAAAAATTTGTGTAAGGAGAAAATATGAATAAAAAAATATGTGCCGTACTGGCAGTAATTTTAATCTGCTCCACGGCCTTTGCAGGCTGCGGAAGCGAAAAAGCAGATGCAAAAGACCTGAAAGTGTATTCTTTCAGCGGAGGAGACGATTATATAACCGTTTCAAACGGTGTAATCGTTCTTTCCGATGGCTATAATGCTTTGTACTTTGGAGACTTAAAGGCGGATGAGGAGCATTTTTCCGACATAACATCTTTGACAAAGACATTTTATGTGTATAAAGACGGTGAAAAACAGACTCTTTCCCAAAACAGCGTCACTGACACCACAGGCGGAACAATTAAAGTCGGCGGCGAAATGGGCAAAATGTGGGGAGAGGCAGGAATTCTGGGTCGGACTGTGCCCGAAGATGTGGAAAACAATCTTTTTTTCCAGCTTGAAACCACCGACAAAGAGGGAAATGTTCAAAACTATCAGCTTCAGATGAAAGTGGTTGAAGTTACGGAAGATACCAAGGCTTAAGAGGGGAAAAATAAATGCTCATAGTAATTATAGGAGAGAGCTGCACGGGTAAATCTACTCTGGCAGAAAAGTTGAAGGAGTACATCGGCGGCGAGATTTACACAGGCAAGGATTATCTCAGGCTTGCAAAAAATGAGGGAATAGCTCAAAAACTGTTTCAGAAAAAGTTACAGGCAGCCGTTGAGGGAGAAAATATCATCTATGTTATCTCCGAGCAGGAGCATCTGACTCTGCTGCCTGAAAAAGCCGTCCGTATTCTGGTTACGGCGGACATAGAGCAGATAAAAGAACGCTTTGCACAGCGTATGCACGGAAATCTTCCCGCACCGGTAGCGGCTATGCTGGAGAGAAAGCACGGCTGCTTTGATAATACTGAACATGACATTCATGTGATTTCCGGAGAAACAGATTTAGAGACAGTATGCGCTAAGATAAGAGATTCAGCCCGGAAATAAAAGCCTCAAAACCGTTAAAAAGGGAGTGTATCAGATTTTTTGATACACTCCCTCTTTATATTCACTTTTCGCTGAGACTTAACCGGTACAGTGCTTCAAGAGCGGCTGCAATTTCATTTCTTTCCCCCTGAGCGCACAGCTCCTCACCGCTTGCGTAACCGCCTACGGATTCCTTGGTATCCTCACCCCAGAGTACCACATTATTTAATATGGAGGCTGTGCGGACACCGCGGAGCCTTCCGGCGGTAAAGAGGGCGGCAGTCTCCATGTCGGCACCTAAAGCTCCAAGCTTTGACCAGTATTCCGATTCCT
>JAHHRS010000047.1 GCA_020025675.1 Oscillospiraceae bacterium | reverse complement strand
CCTACATATTGGATGCTCAGGTAAAAGAAAATAGCTTTGAACTTATTGTCAGTATCCCTCTTGCACAAACAGAGCATGAAAAACAAAAAAGAGTGTATTAAAAAAGAGCTGAGTTTTTACTCAGCTCTTTTTATGTAGATTTTCAGACAATGGAAGTGAAAGGTATATTCAGTTCCTTGCATCGGCTATACAGTCTGACACGTTCATTAAATCTTTCTGCGGCCAGCGCACATTCGGCCTCGGTGGGGTGACTGTCGGTAATTTCCCAGCGGATTTCTTTCTGCTCGGTGGGGGGCTCGTTTCCGAACTTGCCCTGACCCTCTTTAAGATTCCGGGCAACAGCACCGTTGCACACGAAGGTGCCGATGACCTGATTGCTGTCTTTGAGAAGATTGAGACCGGCATCTATGATGGACCTTGCATACGCAGTGTCGGCGTAATAACCCAGAGTGCAGAAAATACCTACGACTTTGCCCTTTACGGTCTTTAGAAATTCTACCATTTCGTCGTTGGGATCTCCGGATATACCCCAGTAACCCAGCAAAATAATATCACCATCCAGTTCCGGCACTCCGTCTTTCAGGTTGTGTATGCTCTTGCTCTCGGCTTCAACACCGTTATATATAGCTCTTGCAATCTTTTCGGTACAACCGGTAAGGCTTGAATATATTATCTGTACTTTCATAATTTCTCCTTTCCAGCGTTGAGTTTAACTTACATATTTATTATAGCATATCTGTTTTGAATTCTCAAATCTACACCATAACAATATATTATAATTTTCACCAAATAATAAAAGAAATTAGAAAATAATTTGTGCAAAAGTAAGAAGAGACATATTTTAGTTTTAAAAATCAGAAAAAAATATGGCAAATATTTGTAAATAGGCTTGCCTTTCAATTCTGTTTTGCGCTAAAATTATATAAAACAATTTATTATGAAAGGAAAAGTACTATGAATTCATTACGAATATTTTCTCTAATCGGACTTGTTCTGTATTTTGCCGCTTTGCTTCTGGCTGTGCTGCGAGAGAAAAAGAACAGGACTGTTCTTGACTACTTTTTTGCCGGTCAATCTCTTCCATACTGGGCACTTTCCATAACGTTTATCGCTTCATGGTGGGGTGCAGGTTCTGCACTATCCACCGCAGATCTGGCATATGATGACGGTCTGGGTGCCTTTTGGTACTATGGTGTGCCTGTACTTATTGCAACTTTTTTGATGATGCTCTGCGCCAAGGGGATACGACGGGTTGGGTATCTGACTCAGGGGCGCATGATGCAGGCCCGCTATTCTTCAGTAACCGCAAAATTTCTTTCCCTGCTGGTGCTGATTTTTATGGTGTTCAATGCGGCGTCTCAGATGGTTGGCATAGGAGATTTCTTTGGAACATATCTGGGGCTTCCGTATGAGGCAGCGGTGCTGGCCGGAACGCTGATTGTTCTTATCTACTCAATGTTCGGCGGTTTCCGCGGGGTGGTACTTACGGATATTATCCAGTTTGTGCTGCTTCTGATTTCAGCGGTTGTTGTGTTTGCGGTGGGCTTTTCCAATGCAGGCGGCATGTCAGGAATTCGTGATGCCGCACAGGCCGCAGGTAAAACCGCCTTTTTGGATATGGGAGCAGGAGCCTCCAAGTACAGCGTTTATGTAATCACATTTGGCTGTTCATGGATGATACAGGCGAATATCTGGCAGCGCATTTCTGCCGCACGGTCTGACAGCGATGCAAAAAAAATGACTGCTATGAGCTTTTTCGCTTTTATACCACTGTACCTTATTGTTGTTCTAACCGGTATGGCAGGTCTTTCCCTGTATCCCAGTCTGCCGCAGGGAGGTGTGGTTACAGCTATTGTAATGGACTTCATGCCGCCGCTTCTGGGAGCAATAGTGTTTATTGGTATCTCTGCCGCAATAATGTCCACCATGGACTCTCTTATTAACACTGCATCCATGACCCTTATATTGGATTTGTTGCCGCCGGCTCCCGATGAAGAGCGGCAGATGGCACGCTCTCGCTTTGCAACCCTTGGCGTTACCGCAGTTGCACTTGTTATTTCTATGGGAATTCGCTCCATACTCCAAATTTCGTGGATGGCTTCTGACATTATTACCACCGGCGTGTTTGTCCCGCTGCTTATGGGCTTTTTCTGGAAACGTGGCAATACATACGGTGCAATAGCTTCAATAGTTACAGGTTTTGCCTACTGCATATATAATTTCCTAATATTTGTAGGATTGCCGCTGCCTTCATTCTGGGAGGCTCAATCTGCCCAACAGGTAGTGCTCGGTGTAGCTCTCTCATTTGTGGTCTATGTATGCGTAAGTCTGTTCACTCCGCCTGAAACTGAAAAAGCCCAAAACTTTATGTCTCTTGCGGGATACAGCAGAAAAGCACATAAGCAGGAAAACAATGTTTAAAAACTCTCTCTTTCGTTTATAAATAAAATAAGACGGAAAAATAAGATTAAAAAGTGTTAAGCGAAAAAAACTGTTACGCAAATCTGCGTAACAGTTTTTTTATCTTATTTAGCAAAGAGAGGAATGATTTTTTTGTTTAGAACATCTACTAAGCCTAAATCTGACATTTTAGCTTCGGGAATAACAGGCAAGGCCAGAGTTACAATTCTCAATAAGGGGTTTTCAATATTCACTAAACCCAATGCTCTGTTAGCATCCTTCATCTGTGCGCTGTCAACTGCCAGCTGTTCGGCAGGCTTCAAAGAAATTAAGCCGGCGCAGGGTAATTCTAATGTATGTAATACCTTGCCGTCTTTAACCGCACACATTCCGCCACCGCATGCTATCAGTTCATTTGCGGCTATTAAAGCGTTTTCGGGATTGTCATAGACGATCGTCAGATTGTGTGAATCATGAGACACGGTGGAGGCCAATGCTCCGGTTGTTGTACCGAATCCACGGACAACACCTAAACCGATGGTGTCATGGCCCTCATGTCTGTTTACCACAGCCACATACTTCAAATCATCATCATTAAGCTGAACACATCCGTTTTTAACGGGCAATTCTTCGGTTGAAACAACGGTACTAGACAGTAATAAGTCGTTGTACTTCATAAGATTGACTCTTACGCTGCCCTCTTCTATATCAGCTTTCAAAAGGAAATCCTCTGAAGATAATGACTTAACATGCATGGAATTGCGACGCTCAATTTCAAACTCCTGATCCTCTATATCCACCAGCAGCTTTCCGTCCTGTGCAACCAATTTTCCACCGAAAATTACATGGCTGGGTTCCGGATTTCTTATATCATCAACTAAGAGCATATCTGCAGCAAAACCGGGTGCAACAGCACCTAAGTTTTCAATCTTAACTTCTCTTGCTGAATTATAAGTTGCGCTCTTTATTGCAGCAACAGGATCCATTCCGCAGCTGATAGCGTTACGAACTACGTCGTTCACATGTCCGGCATGTAAAATATCATCTGCTTCACGGTCGTCAGTGCAGAAACAAAGGTGATCAAAAAACTTAATATCTTTGACGCCTTCCCAGATAGCTGCAACATTTTTGGCAATAGAGCTGTCTCTTGCGTCTACAAACATTCCGCTGCGGAGCTTTTCCAAGCCTTCGTCCCCCATGCGGGTTTCATGGCAGGTGTTAGGACCACCGCATATATAGGCAGATAACATGCGGCCGCTTACAAAGGGGGCATGACCCTGTATATAAAGACCTCTGTCTTCAGCAGTCTTCAGAATGTCCATCATGCGGTCTTCACCGTTGATAACAGCAAGAAAGTCCATAACTTCTGCAAGCCCGATAACTCTTTCAAGCCCGCACAGCTCTTCGATTTGGTCAGCCAAGAAATCGGCACCTGCATTTTCGAGTCCGGGAACTGCGGGCACACAGCTTGGAATATCAATTAACTGACGCATGGGCAGTCCGTTTCCGCTGTCGTGCATATAACGGACACCTTCCATACCCCAAACGTTGGCAATTTCGTGGGGATCGGTGATAACGGTTGTTGTACCGTGAGGAATAACCGCCTTTGCAAAATTACGGGGGGTCATCATGGAACTTTCTATATGCTCATGGGCGTCAATAAATCCGGGTATCAGATATTTGTTATCGGCATCAATAACTTCTTTTGCCTTATCTAAATCGGACTGTAAATCTTTATACTCTACATGAGCGATGATACCGTCATAAATGAAAACATTTGCCGGGTAAATCTCTCCTGTTATAACGTTTACTAAATTGGCGTTTTTTATCAGCAAATCGCAGGGGATTTGTCCTAAAGCTGCCTTTAAAAGCATTCTCTTATCTTTGGGCTGTATTCTCATATTATTAATTTCCTCTTTTCATTTTATTTTTAATCAGTAAAAGACGGAGATGAATATAAGCTTTTATCTGTTAAAATATAAAATAACAAACCAGCGGAACGGTCAATACATACATGATGGGATTGACTGCTTTAAACTGACCTGTGGCAACTTTGATAAGAACATATGCTAAAATACCGGCCGCAATTCCGTTTGCTATGGAAGCGGTGAAGATAGTTAACATGATCATAACAAAGGGGCCAAAAGATTCGGTGAAATCTGAAAAATCTATGTCTTTAAATCCTTCAATCATAAGGAAACCAACAAAAATAAGAGCGGGGCCTGTGGCTGCGTCAGGTATCATCAAAACCAGAGGAGAGAGGAAAACCATAACCATGAACAGAAGAGATACCACAACGCTGGTAAAGCCTGTGCGTCCGCCTGCTTCTACACCGGCAGTGGATTCAACAAAGGTGGTAATAACCGTGTTTCCTGTCAATGCACCTACACATGTACCGATAGCATCAACAAGGAAAGGCTTCTCTATTCCGGGAAGGTCTCCGTTTTCATCAAGCATACCGGCTTTTGCGCCTACGCCTAAAACTGTGCCCAGAGTTGAGAAGAAGTCACCGCAGAATGTGGTGAAAATTAAAATAACAGCGGAAAAGCTTAAGACTGCTTTGAAGTCTAAATTAAACATAACATTGCCTAAGCCGGAAAAATCGGGAACTTTGGCAAATGTAGCGGGAACGGTGGTTATTCCCAGCGGAATTCCTATTATTGTAACAGCAATAATTCCGATAAGCATTGCTCCTTTAACCTTGTGAGCGGTTAAAATTGCGATAAGTGCCAAACAGACAATAGCTAAAATTACCGCGGGGTCGTGGAAGTTGCCGATTGCCAGTCCGCTGTCGGAGAATGAAATTATACCGGTATTTTTTAAGCCCAAATAGGCGATAAAAAATCCTATTGCCGCACCGATAGAAACTTTAATGTTTTTGGGAATTGCCTTTACAATCAGATCTCGTACTCCGAAGATTGTTAAAATCAGGAATATTACACCGGAAATCAGGGTCATAGCCATTACACCGCCAAATGGCAGCTGCTGAGACTGAATTAAGGCGCCGAACATAAAGTTGTTTCCCATGCCGCATGCCAAAGCGAATGGCAGATTTGTATACAGCCCCATCAGCAAGGTTATTAAACCGCTGATTATTGCGCAGGTCACAACGATTGCTTCCTTAGAAATCATTACGCCGTTTGCGTCAATAATATACGGGACATTGCCAAATCCGACAATAGCTCCGGGCTGTACAACAAGCACATAAGCCATTGTCATAAACGTTGTAATACCTGCAACCAGTTCGGTTTTAAAGCAGGTATTACGCTCTTCAAACTTGAAAAATTTTGCTGCTTTTTTCATACTACCTCCTATTCATGCCATCATCACATTTTTTTCTGTGCTTCCTCATGAATAAGAAGCATCATAGTATCTCATTTACGGTGAGATGTAGAAACTGTTAACCATATTATAACATTATATGACGACATGTGACTTTATTATATCAGCAGTCCTGCGGAAATGTAAATTGGGAAGATAACTATAAAAATTCGATATTTTTCCCAAAATTTTGATAATATAGTCCATTGAACTATAATCAGATATTAAATCTAAGGCCGCTGAAAACAAATAAAATCAGAAAGCTTTAACTGAGAAAACAACACCGCAGGGAAATCTTTCTCTGGGGACTTACATATACGGTCTATGGCGTAGTGAAAGATTGTGGCCTTTACACCGAGAAATATTTTATTGCGGATAAAAAAGTATAATAAGAGCACAAAAGGAGAGGCTTGTGAGTTATGGGGACGGACAAAGGGCGAAGATACCGTTAAAAGTATCTTCTCCCTTTTAAAAACGTTCCGGGTTACTTAATATTAGCAGATATACCTGAGTATCTAAAATCGGAATTTATCCAACCGTTTTGAATACAGCAATCACTTAATTGGTAACAATGATGATTTTTCCCGAGACACTTTTGGCTGTAAGACTGGGGTTTCCCTGATCGATGCTGAATTTGCTTCCCTGATCTTGGCCGTTATACTGAATGTTTCCAACGCTTTTTGCCTGAATTCTGCTGAACGGAGCGTCCACTTTGATTTTTCCGGAAACAGTCTCAAGAGCAGCCTCCTCTGATATTCTGCTGTTTACAAGAGAAATATCATGTGAAACTGTATTAATAGATAGGTTTTTGCAGTCTACGTCTGAAACAGTAACATCTCCTGAGGTGGTTATAAATGTGCCATTTTGGAAGCTGTGTCCGGAAAATTGAATATCACCGGCAGTTGACTTTATGTTGACGGACTCAAAGTTCGTTCCCTTGGGAACGGTAACCAATACAGACCAGTGCCCGCTTGCGGGTCTCCAACGCATGTCAAAACCCGTATCAAAATATAATATGTTATTTACTACTTCTGCTCTTTTCACTTTCTCTCTGCCATGAAGTCTGTATTCAACAGAATAGGCATCGCCTTCTGCAATTGTTACGTCTCCTGACATTACTGAAAGTTCAATGCTTTGGAAGGGGTCAAGTTCCAATTTGCCGCTGTTGGCGCTGCTATTATTTTGAGAACCCATCAGCAGCCATCCGGCTGTGTAGAGCAGCGCTCCGGAAACAACAGCGACGACGAAATATAATAAATATTTATGCTTCATGATTGGTTCTCCTTTGAATATAGTTTGTTACAGATGTGGTGATAGCAGTCATAATTTTTTTCACCAGTTTAATTAAAAGTGCCAGAAAAACGCATCCTACCGGTGTAAGAACCAAAAAGCTGCCCAAACTCATCAGAAGAGCACCTGCATTAAACGGAAAAATGAACAGAAAGCTGCGGAATAAGCTCCAAACTCCTGCAGCAGCAATTGAAAATGCCGCAACGATAAAGGAGAAAAGAATACTTCCTACGCTGATAAGCAAAGCAAATCCGATACAGAACAGCGCAATGGTGGCGGAGAAAGAAAAGGGGAAAGAAACAAGGGCAGCCATGCCAATCCAAAAACCTCTGGATATGTTTCCGTCTTTATGTGTTGTGCTGCTGTTTACCTCTTTTGTGGCAGTTTCAGCATATATTGCGGCAGCTAACTTTCTGGGTGAACCGAATCGGTTTACCATTGCTTCGTAGCAGTCAATTTCAGCCTCTGCGGCGTACTCTGAATAGAATTCAAGTGCCTCATCACGTTCGGAGTCTGAAAGGTGTTTAAGATATTGACTCAGTTCTGAAAAATATTGGTTCAGGTTCATACATGCCCTCCTTCTAATAATAAATCCATATGAGTTTTGAATTGTTTCCATTCCTGCTCATATTCCAGCAGTTTCTGTTTTCCTGACGGTGTAATACTGTAATATCGTCTGTTACGGCCTTGAAATTGATTATCATAGGTTTTCAGCAGCTCGGATTTTTGGAGCCGCTTTAGAGCCGGATAAAGAGACGATTCCGACACATTAAGGATTTCCCGTACCTGCTGCGTCAATAGGTAACCGTACTTATCATCTCTGTTTAGTATAGCCAGAACAACAAAATCAAGAATTGCCCCGCCGATTTGAAATCCCATATCTGCATCTCCTTTCGTCTTAAGTTTGCTATATTATAAACTGAATAGTATTGCAATGTCAATATTAATTTAAAAAATTTTTCTGTCCTAATTATTTTCCGTTTCCATCCTCCGGTGGTACCTGTTTGCGCACCGTTTTTCCGAAAGATTTATTGCACCCTATACGGTGTTTCGGGCCAATGTCCAGACCCATACATCTCTATACATTTTATACTTATAGCTATATGGAATAGAAATACCCCCTTTACTGCGTATCCAGTAAAGGGGGTATATACAAAGCCTAAAAAAACAGACTTTCCGGTTAATTTTCAAAGAATACTGCCGACTGGGGCATAAAACTTTATCTGTTCTGATATTTTCCTATTTTCTGGTCAATGGTTAAAATCTCGCCCTCCGGACTGTAAACCACTTTAATATAAGCAGACACCTTTTCGGCACCTGCACGGACGGCTACATGCTGACATTCTTTTGCAATATCCATCAGCTGGTCGTAGCTGTCTCCCTCAATAGTAGTTTCAAAGGGGCCTACTTCGTAACGCAGGCCGGTACCGGCGATATAGGCTATTACTTCATCCACCATGCGGCAAAGCTCTTTGTCATTGTCTGCCTGAGGCAATACCTGTATTGCAATACTTGCGCTCATGTCAATTCCTCCTTAAAATGTGCGGATTGTTTCATCCGCAAGATTCTGCATTTCGCTCCAATGCGCTTTGGCGCTTTCATCATATACACCTACTACATAAAATCCGGCCTCTGCGGCGGTTTTTGCAGCGTAAAGTGCGTCCTCGTATACAGCTGCTTCACAGGGGCGGCAGCCCAGACGGCGTGCGGCTTCATAATATACATCAGGACGGTTTTTTCCTGCCCCTACCGTTTCGCATGAAATCAGAAACTGAAAATAGGAACGTATGCCCAAGCGGGTCAGGCAGGCATCCATAAGCGGCTCTGCGGTTGCCGATGCCACGCACATTAAGGTTCCTTTCTGAGCCAGCTCTTCTAAGTATGAAGCTACGCCCTGCTTTAAGGGAATATCCCTGCGGTAATGTTCATCCATACAGCAGTTCATTTCCTCCGCTATGCTTTCCGGAGTTCCGTCCAAACCAAACTCACGGATAAACAGGGCAGAAGATTCCGTCATGGTCATAGGCTTGATTTTTTCCATAATCTCGCTTGAAACGTTCTTAATGCCTTTACTGCCCAAAAACTCCTCCGCAAGATTTTTCCAATATGACATGGAGTCCACAAGGGTTCCGTCCATATCAAAGATTGCAAACTTTTTATCCATGCTTCACCATTTCTGACGCCAGATTTAAAAGATTTGCGGTTGCTTTGCCGGGATCTTCCGCAGCAAAAATTGCGGAAACCACGGCAATACCGTCAACGTTGCTGCCGGATAACTCCATAAGATTTGATGCGTTTATTCCGCCGATAGCTACCACGGGAATAGAAACAGAGGCTTTAATTTCCCTTAACTGTTCCAAAGACAGGTTTCTTGCGTCCTTTTTGGTGCTTGTGCCGAACACGGCTCCCACACCGATATAGTCTGCGCCTGCTTTCTCTGCTGCAACAGCTTCTGCCACGGTTCCGGCAGAAATGCCCAGAATTTTTTCATCCCCGATCATGGCACGAATATCACGGCCTTTTATATCGGACTGGCCAACGTGAACACCGTCTGCATCAATCTCTATGGCAATTTCAACGCTGTCGTTTACAACAAAGGGGACACGATACTTTGCGCACAGGGTTTTAAGAGCCTGTGCTTCTGCTTCAAAGTCGGATTCGTTCAGATCCTTTTCTCTTATCTGTAAAAACGTGGCACCGTTTTCCAAAACTTCTTTGCAGACCTGGGTAAGAGTCTGGTTCGGTTTAAGCCACATACGGTCCGTTACTGCGTAGAGCAGCATGGAACTGCGAATTTCATCTTTTGTAAATTTCATATCGGATACCCCTTCTTAACTGTTCTTCTGTCATGTTGAAAACTGCGTCGATTAAATCCGTTCGGAAGCTTGCGTTTCCGGTACCGTTTTTAAGCCGCTTTTCCTCTGCCAGTTCACCGGCTATACCCATCACAGCCATTGCGGACACAGTGGCCATAAATGGATTTTCCGGTGATGCACCGCAGAAAGCACCCACAAGGGAAGTGAGCATACAGCCGCTTCCGGTAATGCGGGCCATGGTGGCGCAGCCGTTGCGAAGAACAATGGTTTGCGTTCCGTCGGTAATAATATCCAGCGCTCCGGAAATTGCAATTACCGTTTTTATTTTTTCAGCCAGACTGCCTGCAATGTCAGCTGCATCTGACAGATTGTTTTCCGTTATGACATCTGCATTGCTTACATCGACTCCGCTGCCCATTGCATGCTGACCGGCAAGAAAGCGGATTTCCGAAGCGTTTCCACGAATGGCGGAAAAATGAACTTCCTCAAGCAGATGTTTTGAAAGGTCACGGCGCAGCTGTGTGCCGCCGGCAGCCACGGGATCGAGCACAACCGGCTTTCCCATTGTATTTGCTTTTTTCCCTGCCAAAACCATGGAATCCACAAAGTCGATTGCCCCCATATTGCAGACAAGGGCATCTGCATTGCAAACAGACTCTTCCACCTCTCTTATATCCTGTGACATGGAGGGAGAGCCGCCGGAGGCCAGAATTATGTTGGCACAGTCATTTACTGTTACAAAATTTGTAATGCACTGCACAAGGGGTGCCTGTTCCTGCACCCGTCGTAAATAATTGGAAAATTCATTCATTCCAGTCACCCTAACCGGTTAAGCATACGGTCTAATGTACCGCTGCGCTTTAAAATCAGCAGCACGGCAACACCCATTGCTGCGCCTACAACGGCAGCAGGGGTGTAGAAAGGAACATAATAGTACCATTTCTGCACTTCCAGACCGTAAAACAATCTCATGGGCGGGTAGGAAGCCAATGCGCCGATAATACCTGTTCCTATAACCTCACCAACAAAGACAAGATAAATGTTTTTCGTTTTGCGGTATAAAAGACCGCCCAGAATAGGGCCGAATACGGCACCGGTCACCGCCTGAATGGTGCGTCCGGACATCATGCGCATGATTCCGCAGAGAAAAGCGGCAGCGCAGCCATACCAGGGCCCCACAAATACAGCCGCCAGCACATCAATAAAATGCTGAAAGGGAGCCATGGAAGGGAAATACACAAATGTGTTGAGTACAAATGCCAGACAGGCGAACAGCGCTGTCAGCACCAGCTTTTTAGTGGTTGTTTTAGTTTTCATTTAATTACCTCTTCAAAATGAGCAGAGAAACGGCAATAATAGCGTCGATTCCCTTATATAGATAAGTTCGGACGAACCGTCCGGAAATCGGTCGAAGCTTAATGGCTTCCTCTCACGCCGGAACACGGCTTCCCATCGCTATTATACAAGACACAGGGCGCTCCCCCTTGTCCGCCACGGACTGACCGTGGATGCCGTTATCACGCTCCTTTCAAAGAAAAATCGGAGACACCTTTTGGGCGTCTCCGAAAAAATTGTCATAATTTCCTACGTCGGCATTACCCGCATCAGGTTCATGGGTCGATAGTCACACTATCCTCTCAGCCTGTATTACAAGCACCCCTCGTATTAAATTACTTTCCGAATCAGAATTATATAACTTCGGAAATGAAAAGTCAAGAAATGCAGGTTTTTGCAGAAACAGGCCGAATACCGCCCGCAGTACGCCGTAAAATTCCGATGAGGGTATCAGTCGGCGGAAAGGTCTGCCGAAAACGGTCAGACCTTTTTAAAGATATATACGGGCTTTATATAAAACTATTTGCCGGCGGCATATGCCATGTTCCAGAATTGCAGCTCGTGGAGGCTGCAGGTCCGGAAAATCTGGCAGAGCTTGGCCGCTTCCCGTGGGCTGATTTCCTCGCTTAAACTATTTACCATGTGAATGAGCTGTTCGTTTGTACGGAGGTAATCATCGCATACATATCCGGAGAACCACTGCCCGTAATATGGGTGCTGCGTGGCGTCGGGAAAGCGCTTTACCATGTTCTCACCTATGTAGGCATAGGCCCAGGAACAGTTAAGCAGAGCAACCAGACCGGAAAGAACGGTGCCGGATTGGGCCTGACAGATCATATAGTAGCTGTAACTGCTGTTGCTGATGTGAGGGACAACGGACTCTATCTCCTCATCGGTGATTCCCAGACGCTTCATATAGGGAATATGAACTCTGTCGGTCTCGTCAAGAACGGCCATAATATTTTCGCTGAGAAATCGGATTAAACGGAAATCATCTGTTTTTGAGATACAGGCGGCAAAAATTTTGACGTAATCCCGCAGATAAACATAGTCCTGCAGCATATAATAGCGAAATTTTTCCAAAGGAAGGGTGCCTTGTGACATTTCAAGAACAAAGGGATGCTCCAAATAGGAAGGCCATATATCCTGCACACAGTTATAAAGCTGTCGGCTGAGTTTCACAGGCTCTTTTTCCATTGGCTTATTTTTCCGCAATGATTGAAACATAACCGCCGCTGGTATATCCTTCCACAACTTCCTCCACTGTATTATTGGTATACATAGGATTCTGAAGCAGAGTCTGGTAGAAGCGGAAATCGTGGAAGCCCAGCTCTTTCAGAACCTGAATTTTGTCCTCGGTTGAGTGCCAGACACCGGAATTGACCAGCTCAATGGGGTAGGGGGCAGCAGGCATAATGCCGTTAAGGTATGGGTGATCAAAGGTGCCCACGGCCTTTGCAAGGAGGTACATAAAGCCGAAAGCGCTTTCCTTGGGAACATCTAAAAGAATGATCCTGCCGCCTTTTTTCAGGGCCTTGCGGCACTTTTCATAGACAGGTGACAGGTCGGTAATATAGCTGGAACTGCCGTTAAAGTAAATTACGTCATAGGCTTCATCCTCTAACTCTGCTTCCTCAATGGTGCTGTATGCAATTACGTTGATTCCACGCTTTTCGGCAATGGCGGCCATGTCCTGAGAAGGCTCAATTCCCTCAATGTTTTTGTTTTCTATCATGCTTTCAAAAAGACCGCTGCCGCAGCCTACGGAAAGGACACGCTTTCCGGTGATGTCGCCAAGCGCCTTTTTAAGCAGCAGCAGCTCGCTGTTAAAGAGGTTTTCGTTTTCCATGAACCAGGAGTCATACTGTGCTGCATATCCGTCAAATTTCTGTTTCATTGTAATTATCCTTTCTTTTATCATTCAGAAGTTTAAACGCAGTTTCATTAAAATAGCTGAGCGGGAATTAAATTTTTCCCTTTAGTCCCTAAACTGACCGGACAGGTCAAAAGCGTGGTTCATGGGGCCGCTGCCTTTGCCCAGATCCAGCATATCGCCTAAGGCACCGGAAATGTAGTTCTTGGCACGCTCTACGGAACTTTCCAGATCATAGCCCTTGGCAAGGTTGGCAGCGATTGCGCTGGAGAGAGTGCAGCCGGTGCCGTGGGTGTTGGGGTTGTTGATGCGCTTTCCGAAAAACCACTTAGCCTTGCCGTCAGCGTAAAGAAGGTCATTTGCATCGTTAATGGAATGTCCGCCTTTACAAAGAACGGCGCAGTTATAGGAATGGCTTATGATTTCTGCGGCAGCCACCATGTCCTGCTCGTTGCTGATAGTGAGGCCGGATAAAATCTCGGCTTCGGGGATGTTGGGGGTCAGTACGGTGCACAGAGGGAGCAGCTCCTTTTTCAGCGTGTCTACCGCATCGGCAGATATTAAACGGGCCCCGCTGGTTGCCACCATAACCGGATCCACAACTATATTTTCCGGATGATAAAAGCGCAGACGCTCTGCAATGGTTTCAATCAGACTTACGGAAGCTACCATACCAATCTTGACACCATCGGGAAAGATGTCCTCAAATACGGCATCAATCTGCTGGGCTAAAAATTCTGGAGTGACCTCTAAAATGGCTCTTACTCCGGTTGTGTTTTGCGCTGTAAGCGCTGTGATTGCGCTCATGGCAAAAACACCGTTCATGGTCATGGTTTTCAAATCCGCCTGAATACCGGCGCCTCCGCTGCAATCACTGCCAGCGATTGATAATGCTGTTTTCATTATGTATTCTCCTTTTTGCATTATTTTTCTTGAGCGACAGAAGGTGGTGCCCCCAATTTGCCGCTGAGGTTCCTCTATTAAATTTCATAAGCGAAATTCAGAGAAAGGGAAACGGTCTAACATTTTGCGGGAATTGAAGTAAAAAAAGTAGTAAGCAAGGAAGGTAAGGGCCATTTTTCGGAGGGATGACAGCGGTTTAAACGTACAGACTCTATTATGAAGAAAAACATTTTTTCAGTCTGTCACGGAAAGTCTGATGCGCTTTTTTTCTCCCCATGAGACGGTTGGAGTTTTCTTTTTTGCAAAAAAATGGAGCTGCCTTCTTAGGGCAACTCCCGTTCATACGCTTTTATGTGTATCCTTCCGTTGGCATTACCCAAATCAAGTTACCGGTCTAAGGTGTCACCTTACTCTCAGCC
>JAHHRS010000046.1 GCA_020025675.1 Oscillospiraceae bacterium | reverse complement strand
TAGTATTAGATAAATAAATTAGTGCAAAAGGATATTACCAGAAATGAAATATATTATAGACAGGGAAAGCAAAACTCCGGCCTATTTGCAGCTTTATGAGCAGATAAGGCAGGATATAAGAGAGGGAACTCTGAGACCGGAGGACAAGCTGCCTTCAAAGCGCTTTACAGCCGCTGAACTTGGTGTAAGCGTTATAACCGTTGAGCATACTTATGAACTTCTCTCCGATGAGGGCTATATAAGCACCAGAGAGCGTAGCGGCCACTATGTAGATTTCGGCGGCTGTAAAACCGGAGAAGTTCCCAAAAGGGCGGCGGTTTCGGACATGAGCGCAGAATTAAAGCCTATGGAGGATTTCCCGTTTAGTGTTTATGCCCGCACTATGCGTAAGGTGCTAAGCGACTATGACAGGCAGATACTTATTAAATCTCCAAACTGCGGCTGTATGGAGTTGAGGGAGGCAATTTCCGGATATTTACAGCGCAGCCGAGGACTTAAAGTTGAACCGGAGCGGATAATAATAGGCTCAGGTTCGGAATACCTTTATTCCTTAGTGGTACAGCTATTAGGCAGAGAGCGGCTTTTCGCACTGGAAAACCCATCATATGAGAAGATACGCCTTGTGTATGAGGCAAACGGGGCAAAATGCCGGATGCTCACCTTAGGCGGGGACGGAATTCTGTCTGAGGAGCTTAATAACTGCTCTGCCGGAGTTTTGCATGTGACACCCTTTCACAGCTACCCCAGCGGAGTTACAGCAACTGCGGCAAAGCGCAGGGAATATGCCCAATGGGCTCAAAAGCGGGGAAGCTATATAGTGGAGGACGACTACGATGCAGAATTTGCCACAAGCGGGGGGCAAATTGAGACGATTTTTTCCATAGCGCCTGAGAGGGTAATATATCTTAACAGTTTTTCAAAACTCATTGCTCCCTCCTTTCGTACAGGCTATATGCTGCTGCCCCATGAGCTTATGGAGGAATATAACAGAAAGCTGAATTTTTATTCCTGCACTGTGCCTGTATATGACCAGTATGTATTGGCAGAATTCATAAACGAGGGTCACATGGAGCGCTATATAAACAGAAGAAAGAGAAAACAGCGGCAAAATCGGACTTGAAAATTCTGTGTTTTCGGTTTAAACTGCTAACAAATAAAAGAAAGGAATTTCTGCCATGCTGTCTTTTTTAAGTGATTACACCGAGGGCGCACACCCTAAGGTGCTTCAAAAACTCAACGAATTAAACATGATTTCTCTGCCGGGATACGGTGAAGATGAATACTGCCTAGAAGCTAAAAATAAGATTAAAAAGTTTTGCGGACGTGATGATTTGCAGGTGCAGTTCCTTACCGGCGGAACCCAGACAAATCTGATTGCAATCTCAACCATGCTAAAGCGGTATGAGGCGGTTGTGGCGGCGGACACGGCACATATAAACGTACATGAGGCAGGAGCTATTGAATATTCCGGCCATAAGGTGCTGACACTGCCGTCAAAAAACGGCAAAGTCAGCGGTCAGGCTCTTGAAGAATATATGGAGCGGTTTTATGCCGACGACACCCACGAACATATGTGCTTTCCCGGAATGTTGTACATTTCCCACCCCACGGAATTAGGCACTCTGTACACTAAGGCTGAGCTTAAAAAGCTGTCGGAGGTTTGCCGTAAATATGATATGCCCCTCTACATGGATGGGGCACGGCTGGGTTACGGTCTTGTAAGTCCTGAGAGTGACCTTAGCATTAAAGATATTGTGGAGCTGTGCGACGTTTTCTACATAGGCGGCACCAAGGTGGGCGCACTCTGCGGCGAGGCACTTGTGTTTACCAAAAATAATATGCCTCGGGGCTTTGTCACTATGACAAAACAGCAGGGAGCTATGCTTGCTAAAGGCAGATTAGTGGGTATGCAGTTTGATGCTCTGTTTACTGATAATTTGTATCTGGACATAAGCCGTCACGCCATTAAATGCGCCATGGAGCTGAAAGAGGGCTTTTTACAAAAGGGATATACATTATATATTGACTCACCCACAAACCAGCAGTTTGTAATTTTAAATCCCGAACAGCTTGAAAGGCTAAGCAAAATCGCTTCATTCAGTGTGTGGGAGAAGATAGACAGGGGCCATATAGCTGTCCGTTTCGTTACAAGCTGGGCCACAAGTGAAGAAGATCTCCATGAGCTAATATCAAAACTTTAAAAAATTATACCTGAACTTTTTGATGTGTCCCAAAAAGTTCAGGTATTTTAAGTTTTATTTACTTTCCACCGTGAAGCTGAGCTTAAATTCCGCTCGTTCACCATTGACGGAGGTAAAAACCAGTTTTGCGTTGTAATTTCCGATTTTGAGGCCGCCTTCGGGACGTATTGTCCAGTAGTCGTCCATGGTTCTTCCAGCGGCTATTTTCTGACCGGAATGGTGAGTAAGAACGAAGTTTTCGGCATTGTCGCCCTCAATCTCTGCGTTTGCAATCTCGGCCTCAATGGTGCCGGAGTTTTTGACTGTTACAGGGAGAGCTTCGATAAAGGGATAGCCCTCGCCCTGTTTTTCAAATTCAGGCACAGTAACTTCCAGAATTCCTATATTTGCCGAGCTGATGTCACTGACTTCAAGGCCGCGGCTTACAGCTACTGCCTTTATAGCGGTACTCCGGTCAATTGCAATAGGGCCTGAGTATTTAAGACTGCTTTCATCTGGCTCACTGCCGTCAGTGGTGTAGTATATTTCGGCGTTTTCACCTGCACTTATGGTAAGTTTCTGTGAGCTGAAATAAGTGCCGTTTTCAAGACTCATAACAGGCGGCAGGGGCTTTATCTGCAGATTTAAAACTGCATCCTCGGTAAGATTTGAAAGAGTGTAATTTCCGAACTTATTGCTTATAAGGTCTCCTGAGCTAACATTTGCGGAAAGAATATTGTATCCCTCTTTTGGAGAAAATCCCAGACTTTCGCCGTCTTTAACATAAATATCCTGGCCGTCAACGGCATTGTCGATGTTGAGATAAGCCCGCAGGTCGCTGCTTAAATCAATCTTATAGGCATCGGCCATTGCTATGTCCCGAACTTCTCCGCTCTGGGAATAAATTTCAGCTCCGTTATTAAACACATTCCCTGAGTTATTGTAAACAACTCCGCCGTTTGCATAAACTGTGCCGTTATTGTTATATGCTATACCGGAATTGTTATAAACAGTGCCTGCGTTATTATATACGGTAGCTCCGTTATTATATACAAGTCCGCCGTTATTGAATACTACGCTTTCCGGTTGGGCGTAAAGAGTGTCATTTTCCTGAACAAAAACAATCAGTTCGCTTGCCTTTTCCTTAGGAAGTTCTTTAGCCGGCTTTGGGCTGGCATCCGGACTTGCTGATTCCCCATTTCCCACAGTATCTATATTTGTCAAAGGCGCGGCAAGGGCTGTGGCAGTGAGCAGTGACAGCAGAAGCACAATACTTAAAACCATAGTCCAAAGCTTAGTTCTTTTTTCCATTCCCTATTCCTTCTTTCAAATGAGACTTTTATGTAAACCTTGATTTATTATATATCCTGAGGCCTGCAATGTAAAGTAAAGATTTTTATACAGAAACATCTTATATATAGTACCAAAATCTTCAAATAAGTGGTAACATATAAAGCAATGGGGTGATATTGTGAATAAACGAAAGCATAACATCATAATAGTAACCGGAATATTTGCAATTAGCCTGATAATAACTGTGTTTATGGTACATAGAATGAATATGTGCAGTGACTATAAAAAAGCGGAATTATGCCAAGCTGCCGGAGAGTATAAACAGGCGGCAGATATTTACCAAGGCCTGAAAAATTACAAAGATTCTGCTGACCGTCTTTTGCAATGCCGCAGTATGTATGAAGAACAGCTTATAAATATGCACCGATTTGACATTGCAAGAGAGATGTTTGAAGAAACAGACGATGTGTCGGGTCTGCTTTACTGTGAATACAAAGAGGCTGAGTATTTTTTTGAAATGGAACAGTGGGAAAAAGCGCTGGATATGTTCAGAGAGCTTGACGAGTATGAAAACAGCCGTGAAATGGAAGAAAAAAGCCTTGATGAGTTGTACAGGCAGGCTCAGAAAGAATTGGCAAAGCTCAATTATGATGAGGCGGAGAGATTGTTTAAAAAGTGCGGGGATTACAAGGCAAGCAATAAATTTATGGCTTACATGGATTTTCGCAGGGAACAGGTGCCCTTGGATAAAGACATTTTTAAGAGCAGTAACCACATGGTAAAGCTGGAAAAAGGAAATATCTACTATGTGCGTGACTTCTATTATTATGTTCCTGACGTAATAAATGAAAATACAAAGTGCTCTGTGTATTTTGCCGGCGGCATGGGCGGAGTTATACTTACATATGAAACAGTAAGGAGTTATTTCAGAAATTTTGAACCGAATGCCATAATGGTTTTTTACATGGGCTCATGTATAAATAATATTGATTACAAAATTCAGGAGTCCTTTGAGATACTCAATTATTTTACAGTGAAAAATAACATCACTATCCATGACCTTATAATTACAGGCTCCAGCATGGGGTGTGCAACGGCTCTGAAAGCTGCAGTCAAATATTACGACAGTTATAATATCTGCCCTGTGGCGGTAGGTGCGCTGGATAACGCATGCGACTGGGATATACCGTTTAATTTAACAGGTGAAGAGCTGGAACTTCTGTCTGAGTCCGGTACAGTGGTGTGTTTGTATGAGCAGTCAACAGAGATATGCTGCAAGCCGGTGAGAGAAATTAAGGACAGCGGAAGCAGGCTGGTTATGATTGGCTGCAAAAATAAAGACCATGATGCCATCAGCAGATACGGTTTTAGCCTTGGCTGTTTTGAATCATTGTGGACGGGAAAATTTGACAGCGATGAATATAAAACAGAAAGCTTCAATATGTCAGGTGATGAATGGAATTAAAAACAGAATAGAGCGGAAACAAAATTTAAAAAATTTTTAACATCATCTTGACAAAAGGCGAAACATAGGATATTATAAGCAGCGAAAGAGTTAGAAAGCTCTAACTCTTTTTTAACCATGGGAGAGTTAGCCAAGACTAACTCAGAGGAGATGTTATCATGCCTTTAACAATGGCAAAACCGGGAGAAACTTATATAATAAAAAAAATTACCGGCAAAGACGAGGTGCGTCAGCATTTAGCTGAACTGGGATTTGTAATTGACACAGCGGTCACAGTTGTAAATTCCATTGCGGGCAGTTTGATAATTCAGGTCAAAAACAGCCGAATTGCTCTTGATAAGAGTATGGCCGGCAGAATTATTATCTGAGAGGAGAAAATTATGAGAACGCTTAAAGATGTTAAAGTAGGCCAAACCGTAAAAGTTACAAAGCTTAACGGCACAGGAGCCGTAAAGCGGCGTATTATGGATATGGGAATTACAAAAGGGGTCGAAATAAATGTTAGAAAGGTAGCACCGCTTGGTGATCCTATGGAACTTAATCTCAGAGGATACGAACTGTCTGTTCGCAAGGCTGACGCAGAAATGATAGAAGTCGAATAATTTTTTGAAGATAGGTTAGTTAAAACTAACCTTTGGGAGGAAAAAAGCATGAATATCAAAATTGCCCTTGCGGGCAACCCAAACTGTGGTAAAACCACACTGTTTAATGCCCTCACAGGATCTAATCAGTATGTGGGCAACTGGCCAGGAGTTACTGTGGAGAAGAAAGAGGGTCGGCTTAAAGGCCATAAAGACGTTATAATTGAGGATCTTCCGGGTATATATTCCCTGTCCCCCTATACTTTGGAAGAGGTGGTAGCCCGAAATTATCTTGTGAAAGAAAAGCCGGACGTGGTTTTAAATATCGTGGACGGCACTAATATAGAGCGTAACCTATACCTGACTACACAGCTTATAGAACTTGGAATACCTGTTGTAATTGCTGTTAATATGATGGATCTGGTTCGTAAAAACGGCGATAAAATAGATGTAAAGAAGCTTTCAAATGAACTTGGATGCGAAATCGTTGAAATTTCCGCATTAAAGGGCGAAGGTGCTATGGAAGCTGCCGAAAAGGCTATTGAAAAGGCAAAGGACGGTAAGGCAGGAGAACTTCCCCATGTATTTAACGGAAGCGTAGAACACGCCATAGCTCACATTGAAGAGTCCATTACAGGTCTTGTTGAAGATAAAAACCTTCGCTGGTATGCGATTAAGATTTTTGAGCGTGATGAGAAGGTAATGGAAGAGCTGAAGCTGGCAGGCGACCTTCTTACCCACATCAATGAGCATATTACTGATTGCGAAAACGAAATGGAAGATGATGCAGAGAGCATTATCACAAACCAGCGTTACTCATACATAAGCAATGTTGTTAACAGAGCAGTTAAGAAAAAAGCTGAAAAGCACAGCCTGTCTACCTCCGATAAAATAGACAGAATTGTAACTAACCGCTGGGCAGCACTTCCTATTTTTGCCGTGGTTATGTTCTTTATATATGCTATCGCCATGGGACCATGGGCATTTTCCATCGGCACCAAAGGCACGGACTGGGCAAACGATGTGCTCTTCGGCGAGTGGGTTCCCAATTTCTTTAACAGCTTTCTCCTTGACTCCGCCGGTGAACCGGTAGTATGGCCTTGGCTTTACGGTCTCATTATGGACGGCATTGTTGCCGGCGTCGGCGCAGTTCTGGGCTTTGTACCTCAGATGCTGGTTCTGTTCCTGCTTCTTGCCATCCTTGAAGACGTTGGCTATATGGCAAGAATTGCATTTATCATGGACAGAATTTTCCGCCGCTTCGGTCTCTCCGGAAAGTCCTTTATCCCCATGCTGGTTGCTACCGGCTGCGGAGTTCCCGGTATTATGGCCTCTCGTACTATTGAGCAGGACCGTGACCGTAAAATGACTATTATGACCACAGGCTTTATTCCCTGCGGCGCAAAAATGCCCATTATCGGCCTGTTTGCAGGTGCATTGTTCGGAAATTCTCCATGGGTCGCAACTTCCGCATTCTTTATCGGCATTGCAGCCGTTATCATATCCGGTATTATGCTTAAGAAATTTAAGGCATTTGCCGGTGAACCTGCACCTTTCGTTATGGAGCTGCCCAGCTACCATGCACCTTCAGTTGGCAACGTTCTTCGTGCTACATGGGAGCGCGGCTGGTCTTTCATTAAACGTGCCGGTACAATAATACTGCTTTCCTCCATTATCCTTTGGTTCCTCATGAGTTACGGATTTAACCCGGACGGATTCGGTGCTGTTGAGGATATAAACACCTCTCTCCTGGCATCCATTGGCGGAGCTATCGCTTGGATATTCTATCCTCTGGGATGGATTGGAGACATGGCTTGGAAGGCCACCGTGGCAACCTTTACCGGCCTCATAGCAAAAGAGGAAGTGGTAATGACCTTCGGCGCTCTCTACAACTTTGTAGGTGAACTGTCTGAGGCAGGCGACGAAATCTGGACACTTGTTGCACAGGATTTTGGCCCTGTTACCGCTTACAGCTTCATGATATTTAACCTTCTCTGTGCTCCCTGCTTTGCTGCAATGGGTGCTATCAAGAGAGAGATGAATAACGCAAAGTGGACATGGGCAGCTATCGGATACATGTGCGGCTTTGCATATGTAATTTCACTCATAGTGTATCAGCTCTTTGGTCTTATCACCGGCGAGGCTGTGTTCAGCGTCTGGACTGTGGTTGCAACAGTTCTTTTGGCAGGCATCATTTATCTGCTTTGCCGCAAGGGCTATAAAGACGACACCAACACCGCTACTCTTTCCTCAGTGGCCGCAGCAAATAAATAAAAGCAAAAGGATATTTTCAAAATGGGAAATTTAATTGTAATACTTATAATAGCAATAGCGGTATTCTTCGCTGTCCGCTCCATAATTAAATCCCGAAAGGCGCACAGCGCCTGTACCGGAAACTGTGCATCATGTGGGTGCTGCAGCTCATCCAACGGTAAAGCGAAGAATAATTAAACTTTTCATGTCATAACTCACCTCTACCTCTGTATAATCCCGTGTACCGCCATTTATGGCGGTATGCGGGATAACTTTTTGTTGACAAATAGAAAACTTTGTATTATAGTCAATAATACAAACAATACAAAGAAGGTGAGACCATGCTTCTGCACTTTGATTTTAAAAGTTCGGTGCCGCTGTATATGCAGCTGAGAAACCAGATAGTAAACGGTATTGCAGAGGGGGAGCTTAAATTCGGGGAAAAGCTGCCCTCTGTCCGGGCGCTGGCTGAGGAGAGCGGAATAAACGCAATGACTGTCAGCAAAGCTTATCAGATGCTCAAGCAGGAGGGCTATATAGTGACCGACAGACGGCGGGGGGCTCAGATTTTATGGAAAAAAGGAGATACCGGTCTGCCTGAAGAAACGGTTCAGAATTTACGGCTCTGCTTGTCAGAACTCAGGCTTTCGGGAATGAGCAGGGAAGATGTGTTGAAGCTTTGTTCAAAGCTGTATGAGGAGGGAAAAGCATGATAACGGGACTTGTAATGTTTGTAAGCCTTTTCTGGCTGCCGTTTTTAATGGCATGGGAGCTTATAAACGAGACTAAATTTAAGAAAAATATCGTTACCGGCGTCACTCTGCCGTATGAGGCGAGAAGTGACGAAGAGGTAAAACAGAGATTAGATAAATTTATAAAGCAGGAAAAAATTCTCTGCACTTTGCTTATTATCAGCGCTGTTCCGAGTCTGTTCTTTAAAGGAGATTTTGGGGCTTTAAACTATATGATGTGGTGGATATTCTTTGTCTGCATACTGCCGGAGATTCCGTACATTTTTTGCAACAGGGATTTGAGGAAAATCAAAAAGGAACGTAGCTGGGGCTATGAAAACCCTGACAGTGTTATAATTGACACCTCAAATATAGCCCCTGCCAAGTGGCTTTCTCCGTGGTGCTTTATCCTGCCGCTTGTTCTCAGCGCTGCACCTGTTTTGTGGGAAAGAAGCTTTTGGGTATTGTACCTTGCAGACAGCCTGTGCATAATTTTATGCGGCCTTTCTTACAGGTATCTTTACAGAAATAAATCCGAAAAAATAGATGAGGATGTAAATCTCACTAAAGCTCTGACAGAGATACGTCGTAAAAACTGGGGTAGAGTTTGGCTTATAACCGCATGGACATTGGCAGGACTTAATCTGGTTACTGCATGTTTCAAAAATGAGCCGATGATGCTCACGATTTCTGTAATTGCTTTCAGTCTCATAATGGTTGCTTTGATTGTAAGCGTGGAAATAAGAACCAAGAAAATTCAGGAAGAGCTTTCCACCAAAAGCGGCAAAGGTGTTTATGTTGACGATGATGATAAGTGGATTTGGGGCCTTTTCTACTTCAACGCAGAGGATTCACACCTGTTTATAAATGACAGGGTAGGAATAAACTGCAATATAAACCTTGCAAAACCTGCTGGAAAAGTGCTTGCTTTTCTCCTTACTCTCGTACTGCTCAGCGTGCCTTTTATTGTTCCGATAACGAACACCGTGTTTAATAAAGCCCCAGAGATAGAAGTCGGTGAGACTATGCTCACAGCCGAAAGCGGCGGAACACATTACGAAATTCCTCTGGATGATATAAAGTCGGCAGAACTTATGGAAGAACTACCGCCCAAGCTTGTGCGTACCATGGGAACAGGGCTTGAGAATTTGCTGAAAGGCGACTTCTCAGCACAGGGCTTCGGCAGCATGAAAGTATGTCTTGACCCTCAGTGCCCGCCATATCTGTTTGTTGAACAGGAAAACGGAGAAAAGTTCCTTGTGGGCAGCCGTGAAAGCGGAAAAATCGCAGAAATTTATGAGCGTATTAAGTGAAAAAAGGAGTACCGAAAGGTACTCCTTCTTTCCGCTTATTTTAGTCTGGGCACATCGGTTGCAGCAGAAGATCCCATTGAATTGTGGAATGCAATCGGGAGAAATTACAGAAGAGTGCTGAAAAATAATTTGCTTTAAATAAAGTACGGAATAGACACTTAAATGCAAAAAACGGGATAGCATAACACATTGTTAGCTATCCCGTTTTAGTTTTAAATTGTGTAAGATTTGGGAGAACTTTTATCGCATACCCTTATCGTAGGGAATTCCTTCTGCCTTAGGAGCTCTTGACTTCTTGGAGGTAAAGGCCAGAACTATAAGGGAAATGATGTAAGGCAGCATGTTGTAAACAGCGGCGGGGATATTCATGGCGCTGAGGAATTCAATTCCGCCGTAAACATTGCTCAAAGCTCTGAAAAGACCGAAGAGCAGAGCTGCAAGAGCTATCTTTATAGGCTTCCACTGACCGAATATCATAACGGCCAGACCGAGAAAACCGAAACCTGCAACACCGTTTTCAAACTTCCATTCGCTGACACCGGCAGTAATATACACAATGCCGCCCAGACCGCCCAGAGCGCCGGATATAAGAACACCGGCATAGCGCATCTTTTTCACGTTAATGCCAACGCTGTCAGCAGCCTGAGGGTGCTCGCCGCAGGCCATAAGACGGAGACCGAAACGGGTCTTATACAAAGCAACATAGGCGAAAATAAGGGCAAGCAGGGCAAGGAGCATGAACCAGTTGAACTCAAAGCCGCCAATATCTACAAGAAAAGCTTTCTTTGCGTTTATATATTGGATGGTGGAAGATACGTTATCTACATTCTCGGCGGTATTCATAGCCTTTACAAAGACTGTTGCACCGGCCACGCCTAAAAGGTTCATGGCGCTGCCTACCAGAGTCTGGTCGGCCTTAAAGTTAATGGAGGCTACCGCCAGAAACAGCGAGTATACAGCACCCAGTAACATGGCAGCCAGAACTACCGTAATTATCATCATAAAAGCGGAAGTGTCACCGGGCATGAACTTCATAACAAGAGCACCGCCCAGTGCGCCCATTACCATTATACCTTCAAGACCGATGTTAATAACTCCGGAATGCTCAGAGAAGCAGCCGCCCAGAGCAACAAGCAGCAAGACGGAGGCAAAAATAAGAGTGTACTGAAGAAGTAATATCATTTATCTTCTCCTCCTTCCTCAGTGTCGGCAGCATTTTCTGCTTTAAGCGCCGCTTTTTTCTCAGCCCTCTGGTCAAGGCGCTTGTTGAGAGCGTACTTGAAGAAAAATACGAAACCGCAGAGGTAAATTATGAGAGAAGATATAAGGTCAGATATCTGGGCTGAGTACATGGTTTTATCCACATAAGCACCGCCCACGGTAATATGCTGAATAAAGTATGAGGAGAAAATGGCTCCGATTGGGTTAAGGCCTCCCAGAAAGGCCGCCGCAATGCCGTTAAAGCCCGTTGCGGGGATTGCCGACTGAGTGCATGACCACTGTTCAAAGCCGGTGAGGAAGAGAAGTGCGGCGCCCATACCGGAAAGACCGCCTGCAATGGCCATAGTGAGAACCAGATTTTTCTTTTCCTTCATACCGCAGTATTTTGCGGCATTTTTATTAAATCCTGTGGCCTTCAGCTCATATCCAAGCTTTGTCTTTTCCAGCAGTATCCATATAAGAATTGCCACTATAACCGCAAGAGGAATGGCTATGGTTACATACTGATTTTTGCTGAAAAGTGAACTTAGTCCCATGCTGGGAAGAACAGCATCAGGGTTTGCAGAGCTAAGCACAAAAGTGTAGGGGCTTGTGGGCTCTTTCACCTGACTTAAAAGTATGTTTACAAGATACAAGCTTATCCAGTTTAGCATTATACAGGATATAACTTCGTTAACATTGCAAACTGCCTTTAAAAGGCCGGATATGGCGCCCAAAAGAGCACCTGCAAGTATTGCGGCTATAAGGCATACATACCAGGGCATACCAAAAGCCAGAGCAAAATAAAGGCTTGCTCCTGCACCCACAACATACTGTCCTGCAACGCCGATATTAAACAGTCCCGCTTTGTACGCAAACAGTACAGACAGACTGCACATGATAAGAGGGGCTGTTTTTACAAGGGTGCTGCCAAAGTATTTAAGCTGAGTTTTAGGCTTCTTATAGGTAAAGAAGTTTTCAATAATGGTAGAAATGGCATTGCCTGCACCGGAAGGATTAATCATGAGCAGAACTATATAGCCTATTAAAAGTCCTATAATAATGCACAGCAGAGAGGCAACAAGTGACTGAAAACCGCTTCTGCGTATAAGAGGAGTTCTTTCCTTTTCCCTGTTCACTTTTTGCCCTCCTTTCTCTTTGCACCGGCCATATAAAGACCCAGTTCCTCAACGGTGGTTTTCTTGGGGTCCAGCTCCCCGACAATTTCACCCTCATACATTACCAGTATGCGGTCGGATAGAGCCATAACTTCATCAAGCTCAAGGCTTACCAGCAGAACAGCCTTGCCTTTGTCCCGCTGGGCAACAATCTGGCGATGAATATATTCAATTGCTCCTACATCAAGGCCACGGGTAGGCTGAACAGCTACAAGAAGGCTTGTATCCTTGTCCATTTCACGGGCAATTATGGCCTTTTGCTGGTTGCCGCCGGACATGCTTCTCACGGAAGTGACAGAGCCCTGACCTGAGCGAATGTCAAACTGCTGTATAAGTCGGCAGCCATACTGACGAATGGCATTGCGTTTTAAAAATCCGGCTTTATTTACAAATTCAGGCTCGAAATAGCGCTGAAGCACAAGGTTATCTTCCAGAGAATAATCAAGCACCAGACCGTGTTTATGTCTGTCTTCCGGTATATGGCTCATTCCCATAATAGAGCGCTGACGTATTGGGGCATTTGTTATATCCTTACCCTTAAACATGACTTTGCCGCTTTTTACAGGCTCCAGACCTGTAAGACCGTAGACAAGTTCTGTCTGACCGTTGCCGTCAATACCGGCAATACAGACTATCTCACCCTCGTGCACATCAAAGCTTACGTTTCGTACAGCGTCATTCTTATGCAGTTTAGAGGCAACCGAAAGGTTTTCAACATGCAGAACCGGCTCACCGGGTTTTGCAATGTCCTTGTGTACCGTAAACTCTACGTCTCTTCCCACCATCATGCGGGAAAGTTCCTCTTTGGAGGTGTCCGCAATGTTTACGGTACCTATACATTTTCCCTTGCGGAGCACCGTGCAGCGGTCAGCAACGGACATTATCTCGTTAAGCTTGTGGGAGATAAAGAGTATGGATTTGCCCTCTTTGGCAAGACCCTTCATTATCTGCATCAGCTCATCAATTTCCTGCGGCGTTAAAACTGCTGTTGGCTCATCAAAAATGAGTATCTCGTTATCACGGTACAGCATTTTCAGTATTTCGGTACGCTGCTGCATACCGACGGTTATATCTTCCACCAAAGCATCGGGGTCAACCATGAGCCCGTATTTTTCGCTGAGCTCCAGAACCTTCTTTCTGGCCTCATCCTTACGGAGAAATCCGAATTTGCAGGGCTCTACACCCATGATAATGTTATCAAGAACAGTGAAGCATTCAACTAACTTAAAGTGCTGATGAACCATACCGATGCCCAGAGCGTTTGCATCGTTGGGATCTTTAATATTTACCTGCTTTCCGTCCTTTTTAATTATGCCCTCTTCCGGCTGATAAAGGCCGAAGAGAACACTCATCAACGTTGATTTTCCTGCACCGTTTTCGCCCAACAGTGCATGAATCTCACCTTGGCGCAGCTGCAAAGTAATATTGTCATTTGCAATGATACCGGGAAAACGCTTTGTTATATTAAGCATTTCTATTGCGTAAGGCTTGTCCAAACTTGATGACCTCCCCTCAAAATAGGTTTCTCTCCCTCTGAGCGAAATCAGTGGAGGAAAATGAGAACTGACAATCTACCTTTTCTCTTAATTTAATTGTACTACAAATGTGAATTTTTTTCAAAAGAAATTTTACTAATATTTAAACGCACCATGAAAATAAAAAACGGGACAGAGAATTATCTCTGTCCCGCAGAATAGGGAATATTTTTTACTTAATGTTGCCGTAGTCTGTAACGGTTATGCTGTGCTCAGGCATAGCGCTTGCATCGCTGATGCTTTCAACGGTTACAGTGCCGTCAAACATAGCCTTAACAAGCTCCTTGTAGTTGTCCTGAGTGAAACCGTCATTCCAGACAGTGCTCTCCAGAGGAAGCTGTACATAGTTCAGAGCGGCATCGTCACCAGAGACAAGACCAAGGTTCTCGACCTTACCGCCGTAGTTTGCAAAGTTACCGGCAGCAACTTCGGAAAGCATGTGCTTAACGGTAGCAGCAAGACCCTTCATAGCGGAAGTAACGGTCATACCCTCGCCGTAGTTGCTGTCAATAACGCTGGCCTGGTCAACGTCAACACCGATAATCTTGCCGTCAACCTTAGCAGCTGCCTCAGCTGCGGAGGTAAAGATACCGCCGCCGCAGGCGAAGACGACTTCAACGCCCTTTTCGCCGTACCAGGTGTCCATGTAAGCGGTGATGTCAGCATCGCCGAAGAACTGGTTGCCGTAAACATATTCAACAGCAACTTCATTCTCGATGCCAAGCTCCTTTGCAGCAGCGTCAGCACCCTGAACAAAGCCAAAGCCGTAACGAACAACAGCAGGAACTGCCATGCCGCCCAGGAAGCCCAGGTGCTTGTAGCCCATCTTTACTGCTGCATAACCGGCCATGTAGCCGCACAGCTCTTCCTGATAAACAGCGGAGTAAACGTTGGAAGCCAGGTGAGCGTCCTTCTCGTTCTCGAAGGCGGACATGATGTCGAACTCGGAAACGTCAAGAGCGATGAACTTAACTTCGGGGTACTCATCCTGAACCTCAGCGATGGTGCCGGCAAAAGCAAAGCCGGGCATTACAACAACGTTGTAGTCCTCGTCAACAGCCTTCTCAACCATAGCAACACGGTCAGCTGTGGTGTCACCTGCGGGTTTAAAGTAGGTGAAGTCAACACCGTTCTCTTCGCAGTAAGCCTTGCAGGCTTCGTAAGTGGTCTGGTTGAAGCTCTGGTCGGTGATATCGCCGTAGTCGGTGATCATAGCCACACGCATATCAGTCTTTTCAGCGGGCTCCTCAGCGGGAGTCTCTGCAGGTGCCTCAGCAGGAGTCTCAGCTGCGGGGCTTTCTGCGGGCTGCTCAGGAGCTTTGCTTTCACCGCAAGCAGCAAGAGCGAAGACCATGCACAGAGCAAGTAAAAGTGCAAGAATCTTTTTCATTGGAATATCCTTCCTTTCAAAAATTGTCCCGATTTCGGGTTGTATCAGGTAAATCCTGATACATATTTGATTATAGCAAAATCAGATGAAAATTTCAAGGAAACTTGAAAAGAATTTTACAAAAGCAAAAATTTATTATGAAGGAATTTTCTGATTTTCAGTTTTGTTTATTACTTTAATT
>JAHHRS010000045.1 GCA_020025675.1 Oscillospiraceae bacterium | reverse complement strand
GACATTAAAACCCATTTATATTATAACATTAAAATCTAATACAGGCTTACATATTTATGTTTATTATGTACACAAATCAATTCAAATGGTGTGCAAATATTGAATGTTTTTGTAACATCTTCTATAATGCGAATATAAAGTGGGTGATAAGGAATAACCCATTCGGAAAAAATCGACCTAAGTCGATATTATCTTTAATTTATCAGGAGGAAAAAACATGAAAAGAAAAATAGCATTTATCCTTTTATTGGCAATTTGCCTGTCTGTTATGGCAGGCTGCGGTACTGCACCTGCAAAGGATAACACAGCAGAGTCCGGCGAAAATCCTGCGGAAGCTCCCGCAAAAGATAAAATTAAAATTGCTTACACTTTGCCTGACCTTTCAAACACATATTTTGTTGAGGTTTCCAACGGTGTTAAGGAACACGCAGAAGAACTTGGAATTGAAATTATCATACATGACGGTAAGTCTGACGTCGCCAATCAAATCACCGCATTTGAAAACTTTATAGCTCAGGGCGTTGATGCCATAATTGTCAGCCCATTGGACGAACAGGCGCTTATTCCTTCCGTAAAGGCTGCAAAAGATGCGGGGATTACTGTAATTGCAGCAAACCAGAATGTTGAAGGCGCTCAGGCTTTTCTTACTGTTCCGGAATATGATTACGGTTTTATAATCGGTGAACATGCAGGTCACTGGATAAAGGACAAGCTTGGCGGCAAGGCAGAAGTGGCCATATTCGATTATCCCGAACTTAAATCTATCATTGCCCGTGGAGACGGTATTCAGGAAGGCATTTTAAGCGTAGCTCCTGACGCACAGATAGTTGCACGCCAGAGTGCAAACAACCCCGAAAAGGGCATGGCTGTTATGGAGAATATCCTTCAGGCACATCCAAATGTAGAGGTTCTTGTATGTGTTAATGATGCCGGTGCTCTCGGAGCATATGAAGTTATCGTAGGAGCAAATAAGGCAAGTGAGAATTTTTATATCGGCGGACTTGATGCAACTAAGGAAGCTATTGCAAAAATAAAGGATGGCACTATTTACAGAGCTACCGTTGATATTCAGCCCTTTGAGTCAGGTAAAATGTTCGTTGATACTGCTCTTAAAGTTATGGAGTCCGGAGAAATCTCCGAGCCTATTGTTATTCCCATGAAAGTTGTTGATGCAAGTAATGTTGGTGATTATTAATCCTCATTATTAAAGCTTAATTTCACGGTGCGGTTTATCCGCACCGTGAGTTCGCCCAAGCACTTTAATATCTAAAATTTGGGCTTTATCCCGCCGCCTTTTGAGTTTTCCGGCGGCGCTTTTTTGACGCAAAAGGAGGGATTACTTGCATGGAGCAAACGATATTAGAGCTAAAAAATATAGTTAAACGTTTTTCGGGAGTTACTGCGCTGGATGATGTTTCACTTACAATAAGACAAGGGGAAGTACGTGCTCTTGTGGGTGAGAACGGCGCAGGAAAATCTACCCTTATAAAGGTTATTTCAGGCGCACACATGCCAAATTCCGGCGAATATTGGTTTAATGGGAAAAAAGTTGAAAATTGCACCCCAACCAAGGCAAAAGATATGGGAATCGGCGTTATATATCAGGAACTGAATTTAATTCCACAGCTTACTGTATCTGAAAATATATTTTACGGCAGAGAATTAAAAAAAGGGGGTCTCCTTGATAAAAAGGCCATGAACAAAAAGTGCGCCGAGATGATCAGTGAGCTGGGAATAGAAATTGACCCCCGACGTAAGGTCAGAGAACTAACTATCGCTGAGCAGCAGATAGTTGAAATAGTAAAAGCCATTTCAAGCGATATTAAATTTCTTATTATGGATGAGCCTACTGCGCCTCTTACCAATAATGAGATTGAGAAAATGTTTGAAATTATTCAAAGACTGAGAAAAAAACAAATCTCTATTCTTTACATATCCCACAGACTGGAAGAAATATTTGAGGTCAGTGATACCGTTACCGTTTTACGTGACGGAAAGCACATAATTACAATGAATACGGCAGATACCAACCGAAGTATGCTTATAAAGTATATGGTGGGACGGGAACTGGGGCAGAATTTCCCACAGCGTGAAACTCAAATAGGAGAAGAAATTTTTGAGGTAAAAAACCTTAAAACTGCACAAATCCATGATTGCAGTTTTAAAATGAATAAAGGTGAAATTCTCGGTATATCAGGCCTTGTAGGTGCGGGACGTACAGAACTTGCAAGGGCAATATTCGGCGCTGACAGGCTGGAGGGCGGAAGCATTGTTTACAAAGGAGAGGCAATTTACAACTCTACACCTAAAAGGGCAATTCGAAACGGTATCGGCCTAATTACAGAGGATAGAAAAAATCAGGGGCTGCTTTTAAACAAGGGTATTGCATTTAATACTACATATGCAAGTCTTGATAAAATATCAAAGTTGGGAGTAATAAAAAAGCGCAAAGGTGACATGATTACGGACCAATATATAGATGCAATGAATATAAAGGTTCACTCCCGTGATCAGCTTGCCAGAACATTATCGGGCGGTAATCAGCAGAAGGTTGTACTGGGAAAATGGCTTGCCACTGACAGTGAAATATTAATCTTTGATGAGCCTACAAGAGGCATTGATATTGGTGCAAAACAGGAAATTTACAAGCTTATACGTAATCTCAGCGATAAAGAGGGGAAAACCATAATTATGATTTCCTCAGAGATGGTAGAGCTTATAGGCATGTGCGACCGGGTTTTAGTTATGCGCAACAGAACAATTGCGGGTGAACTTACCGGCGATGATATAACTCAGGAAAATATTTTGGAGCTGGCTGCTGAATGAGTACAGCAGTTAAATTAAGGAGCGATATTGATGAAAGAAAAGCAGCAATATAAAAAAATTCGGCTTTCACAGTATGCTATCTATCTTGTAATGATAGCGCTTATTATTTTCTTTTCCGTAGTGGCCGATGGTTTTTTCTCATCTACTACATTTTTTAACATTTTGCGTCAGGTAGCTGTGAACGGCATTGCCGCTGTTGGTATGACCATGGTAATCCTTACCGGAGGTATTGATATTTCGGTTGGCTCGCTTATAGGTGCTTCGTCAGTAGGCTGCGCAATTCTTATGACTACATACCATGTAAATCCGATAATTGCAATAGTACTTACTCTGATTTTTGGTCTGGTCGTGGGACTTTGCAATGGATTTTTCATATATGAAGTTAAGATTCCTCCTATGATAGCAACCCTTGCCTCAATGAGCATTCTCCGTGGTGCGGCATACATACTGTCTGACGGACTCCCGGTCTACGATATACCCGAGAACTTTGTTGTTCTCGGTCAGGGATACCTGGGGGCAATACCGGTTCCGGTTATTATAATGACTGTCTGCTTTGTGGTTGGATATTTTATCTTGGAACATACTTCATTTGGACGTTATATATACGGCATAGGAAGCAACCTTGAGGCTTCCAGATTGAGCGGAGTAAATGTAAGAAAAGTAATGTACAGCGTTTATGCAATTTGCGGAACTCTTGCTTCCCTTGCCGGTATTGTATATCTGAGCCGTGTTAACTCAGGCCAGCCTAAAGGCGGCGAGGGCTACGAAATGGATATAATAACTGCCGTTGTATTGGGCGGAGTGAGCACCACCGGAGGCGAAGGCAAGATAGCCAGAGTTATAGCCGGTCTTGTAATTATGGGCGTGCTTATGACAGGTATGACAATGAAAGGTATTCCCGACTACTACCAGAGAGTTGTAAAGGGATTTGTACTTCTGGCAGCGATCAGTTATGACATACTGAGCCGCCGCCGTGCAGCCGAAAAGGTATGACAGAGGGGTTAATCATATGGATGGAAGTTGTTATTTTGAAAATGAACCATGGGTACTGGCATGCAATGAAATCAGCGCTGCTGAGTCCTATGAGGATATAGTAGAAGTTAATATTCAGTGTGTGTGCAAAGAACACGCTGCCGGTGACATGCGGGCAAAATGGGAAAAGCGTTTGAGTGATATTTTGAAAGAGCCGGTGAGTAAAAACCTTATTTATACTGAAAAGGCTCTTTCCCAGCTTCTTTCCTATTCAAACGGCGCAATTGTGCGAATGTTTATAGATGAAGGAAACAGCGAAAGTTTTGAAAACTTTGAGATTGTTACCAGAAAATCTTTGTATATATGGCGCCCCAGTTCATATCCCCAGGGGTATATTGAAACGGAAAATACAGGGGAGTGCATTTGCACTCAGCTGTTTTCCGCAGGCTTAGAGGTGCTGTAATGGTTAATTTAGGAATTTTAAGTCTGGATCACCCACATTCCAGAGGAAACCATATACCGGCTCTGCGATACATGGGAGATATTATAAAAGTAGCTGCCATTTATAATGATGACGAAGCTGTTGCAGCTCCTTATATTAAAAGCTTTGGAGCAAATTATTACAATAGCAGAGAACAACTCTTAAACGACCCTGAGATAGATGCAGTTTTGATTACATCAAAAAATTACAGTCATGCGGATGACTGCGTTGCTGTCGCCGAGGCCGGAAAGGATATATTTTGCGATAAACCTATTGCCATATCAGTTGCAGAGGGGCTTCGCATAAAAGCTGCGGTTGAGAAAGCGGGAGTGCTTTTCCTGACCACCTTTCCAGTTCGTTTTAACCCTGCTGTATCGGCACTGAAAAAGCGGATTGACAATGGGGAACTGGGCGAAATTACCGCAATTATGGCCACAAACCATGGCAGCATGTATGAGCCAGGAGCACCGGACTGGGTTAAAAATTCAAAGCTGAATGGTGGCGGCTGCTTAATTGACCACTGTGTACATGTAGCAGATATTATTCGCTGGTTAACCGGTCAGGAGTTCAGAGATGTTCAGGCGCTTGCTTCCCATGCGCTGCATGAGGATATTGACGGAGAAGATCTTGCCTTTGTTCAGGGCCATTTGGAAAACGGAAGCATATACCAGATTGACGCTTCATGGTCCCGACGTGGCTGCGACAAAATGTGGGGTGATGTGACTTTCCGTGTGGTAGGTACAAAAGGCAGTGCATCTTTGGATATTTATAATAATCAGCGTATGGAAGTCCACACTAACGGCCGGATGCGAACCTTGTATCCTAATAATATAGTCCGCGAGCACGGAGAAATTTTTTATGATTACTGGAAACATAAGGAGCAGGGGGCAGAACTTAAAGGAGCAAATGTTGTTGACGGTTTGCGGACAGTAGAGCTTGCCTATGCAGCATATGACTCATTAAAGACAAAGGGTTTTGTGAAGGTAATTAAAAATAAGTGAAAACATCATGGAAAATGATTAAATAACAGGGTAAAACAGCTCCCGTGTGCCTGAAAGCACATGGGAGTTGATTTTTGCAACAAAATAGTTAAGCGGAGTACGAGATGAGATGAAAATGTTGCAAAAAACAACGTTTATTGATAAAATTACACGAGGTGATGAAAATTATGTTAGCAATATTTATTTCTATTGGATTGTTGCTGATTATTTTGATGGCTGTGTTTGTTTGGTATATATCCATTTATCCATTTCGTAAAATAAGAAAAGAATCCGGCGAAGGCCGCAGAACAATATTTGAGGTAGATACAACAGACTACGGATATGAATATTACGAAAATATGCTTTTGAAATGGTTAGACGGTATTGGCTTTGGTGAGTACAGCCGAAAAAGAAAAGGAAGAACTGTAAAATACTATAATAATGGCGGTACATACCGATTCGGATTAAACTACTACAAAAAGGAAAATAAGTTAATCATCGAAACATGGGTTATCATTTTTAAAAGAGAGTATCCGCTGGTTACAATATTACACAGGCTCAAAGGCAAATCTGAACGGTATTTAGATGTGGACCAGCAGTACAAGGACACATATATAGAATTGCTGAAATCGCTATTGAACATGCCGCAGACAATTCAGGACACAAATTCAGCTACATTTGTAGCAGAAATCCGTGTCAGTGATGTAAAAGGAAAGCAAAAAAAGGAAAGAGCTTCTATTTACAAGCTTATTGGCGGTATAATTATCGTAAGTTTTGCCATTGCGATTATTATAGAACAGCCGTTCCATTTTAACAAACCAAAAGGGTCTGAAGAAGATCTTGCGGAGGGCTTACAGTTAATAGAGAGTTTATATCCCGATTTTCGTTTAGAGGAGAAAAGTATTGAAGTTTTGGGAAAAGGAAAACCCAATAACGAATATTATATAGTATATCTTTACTATGGCACAATGAACACTCCGTTAGAAGATAATGATGAAGTTATGTTCTTTATTCGTAAATTTGAAGATGGCAGCGGCTGGTATGGAAATATATATGACCGTGGCTCAAGCGGAGCAAGATGGGATTTATATTATAGGCAAAATGAATAATATGTAGTAAAAACCGATGATGTGGGGTGGAAGTCCCTGAACATCATCGGTTTTTGCTATATTGAATATTTGAATGGGTAAGTATTATGCTTACGGAAAAAACAGTAATACCATTACGTCATTATTTAGTGAGAATTATAATTCAATGGAAACTTTAGCACTAACGGATTTTTGTTTATCAAAGCAAAATTTATTACTTTCTTAAGCTTTTTCGTTCTTCCAAAAGTCTGAGAAATTTATCCTTTGAGGTATTTGCAACTAATTCTTCAGGAAAATCAACTTCCTCCAAAACCTTCAACGCTTCATCAAAATTTCCTACTGAAGCTGAAAAATGGGAGTCGGTTCCGACACTGATATGAACGCCCTGCTCTTTGCAGAGATTAAGCAGAGTCTTCATATTCTCTCTTGTGTTAAGACGATAGAAGGCAGACTTGATAGAGGAGTTATTAAGCTCGATAAGCACTTTCTTTTCCTTTGCTTTTTTCACAAGAAGTTCAAAATCTATTGGGATATAACCGTCTTCGGGATGACCGATTATGGAAACATAGGGATTTTCCATTGCATTTAAGTACGCTGCGGTGTTTTCCTCAATACTGCCGGGGTTAGTGCACATAGTATGGAAACTGGCAATACATATATCCAGACGCTTTAAAATATCCTCGTCCAGATCTACATTTCCGTCAAAATCCAAAATATTAAGCTCTGCACCGTACAGCATATGCACTCCAAACATCTCTTTGGGAAGTATGTGATAGTTCATGAAATGCAATTTAGAACTGGAATCCTCAAGAGCGGGGCCGTGGTCCGTAATTGCCAGAAGCTCAAGACCTTTTTCGCCGGCGGCTCTGGCCATTTCGGTAACGGTGGAGTAAGCGTGGGCGCTGGCAACAGTGTGTGTGTGGGTATCCAAAACCAATCTCATTTGAGTATCTCCTTTTAAAACCTGATAGTTGCTAAATTATCCTTTCCCAGGAAATTCTCGTGCTTTAACAGCCGAAGTTTTCCGTTTTCAAGATTATATACACTGTAACCGTATTTTTCGGAGAATTTAACTTTTCCGTCTTGGAGAGTTACACCGAAAAATGAAAGTGAATCTGCGCTGCAGCATGGAATTGAACCGATATAATCCTGATGAAAAAAGTGACTGTGGCCGCATAAAACGGCACATACATTGCTGCTTTTTAATACCTCGACCAGTTGGGAGCTTTGAGGGAGAGGCGGAACCTGTCCCTGAGAGGGGAGCAGGTGATGATGTGTTATCAAAAGGGAAGGGGTATCTCCTATATCGGACAGAGCTTCTTTCAGCCAGTTAAGCTGACTGAGACTTAAATCCCCGTCTGCTACACCTTCTATGGAAGAATCAAGAGATATTACCGGCAGTCCGTCAACATAGCTGATATTGTTGTAACGTTCGGGACGATTATCTTTTTTTGATTCACCTAAAAATCCAATACGGAAATTGTCCTTGTTATCATGATTTCCCAATGTGACCGCAATGGGAATTCCGGATGTTTTTTCATCTAAATATTTTCTTAAAAAGGCATAATCCTCTTCACAGCCGTTTTCGGTTAAATCTCCGGTTATAACTATAAGGTCTATACCGTCTAAGGATTTCTGCAAGCATTCGTATAAAAAAACAAGGGGGTTTCTCATGTTTGACAACATCCTGAGATAGACATTGTCACCGGTGCGCCATGGCAAAACGTCAGGAGTACCCAGTTCTCTGCGAAAATGTATGTCCGATAAATGTAATATTTTCATATTATTGCATCTTGTTACTACTTTAATTTTTTCCGGATTAATCCGGCTAATGTATCTATAAGAAATACGGCAACAATAACACCCAAAAGAATAACGCTTACTTTGTCCCAGTTTCGGGCCTGTATGGCAAATATCAAAGGTGCACCTATGCCGCCGGCACCTACAAGACCTAAGGTGGAAGCGCTTCTCACTGCAATTTCAAAATGGTTCAGAGACAGAGAACTGTAAATCGGCATGAGCTGGGGAATTCTGGAATAAAACATGGTCTGCCAGAACTTTGCTCCTACCGCAGTCATTGCCTCTGCCGGTGTCTGGTCGAGAGCTTCCATTTCCTCAGTATAAAGCTTGCCCAGCATACCTATTTGGTGAACGCCAATAGCAAGAACTCCTGCAAAGGGACCGGGACCAACCATCTTTACAAATATAATTGCGTAGACAAGCTCAGGAAACGCTCTTAAAACATTGCATATAAACTTTCCGACCTTTGCCACCCATGGACAGGATTTCCAAAGATTTGAAGCGCTTAAAAATGAAAGCGGCAGAGCCAAAACAGTGGCTATTGCAGTACCTAAAAATGCTATTGACAAGGTGAGAATCAAAAGACTTACAAGGTCTTCACCGCTGCCATCGTATATATATCCCCAGTCCGGCTTGGCAAGTCCCACAAAAACGTCCTTTGCAACCGAGGGGGAAAAGTACGAAAGACCGGAATAATCTATTCCGATTGCAGAAAAGATTATTATAAACGCAACGGCAATACCGAAAATCCACTGCTTTTTAATTTTAAATTTATTCAAATTAAGAAAGCCTCCTTCTGATATGCTCACTTATGCCGTCAACGATAGTAACAACAACAAATATGAGAAGTATTATTACCGAAACTCTGTTGTATTGCAGAAGTGCCAGAGAAGAATTAAGGATAACTCCTATTCCGCCTGCGCCCACATATCCTAAAACTGCCGAGGCTCTAACGTTAATTTCAAATGCGTAGAACGCATATCCCGCTACCTGACTGAGTATCTGAGGCGCAACGGCATACTGGGCTATCTGAACCTTATTTGCTCCTACTGCCATTGCTGCTTCTATGGGACCTTCATCGATTGCTTCAATAGCCTCGTAAACCAGCTGGGAAACAAGGCCGAAAGTAAAAACGGCAATAGTCATTACACCGCTGAATTCACCTATACCCATAATTGCCACCATTAAAGCCGCCAATAAAAGATTGGGTATGGTTCTTATTATGTCAAGGAAGAAGCGAATAACAGAAGTGAGAACCTTATTGCCGGTGACGAGAGTAGTGCCGATAAATGCTATGGGAACAGCGAACAGCACTCCTATCGCTGTCCCCACAACAGACATCTGTAAGGTGGATAACATTGGTTGTATAAGTTTTGGGAGGTATGAAAAGTCAGGTTTAAGAAATCTTGAAAGGAACGCATACATCTGATCAAAATTCCCGAATACCTCGGCAAAATCCGCTCCGGTAGCTGAAATGCAGCCCCATATACATACACAGATTAAAAGGACAATAAAAAGATGCTTATACCAGTTAAAATGTATTGTATCTTTAATATTCATCGGCATTACCTGCCTTTTCCTTTTCAATGTATTTTCCGTATATCTCCGTCAGCTGTTCTTTGCCTAATTCATTGGGAGCTCCGTCAAAAACAATTCTGCCGCCTTTAAAGCCAAGTATTCTGGTAGAATATTTCTTAGCAAGCTCTACGGAATGAATGTTTATTATTACGGTTTTGTTTAAGGTTTTATTAATCCTCTGAAGATCATCTAAAATCTTTTCGGTAATAACAGGGTCCAGTGAAGCTACCGGTTCATCTGCCAGAATAATATCTGCCTGCTGAACCAAAGCTCTCGCTATGGAGACCCGCTGCTGCTGACCTCCGGAAAGCTCGTCGCTTCTGGAGTGAAGCTTATCCAGAAGACCTACACTTTCAAGGGCTTCATTTGTTCTGGCGTAGTCTTCTTTTGAGAAAATTCCCAAAATGCTTTTCCATGTGGGGTAATATCCAAGACGTCCGGAGAGAACATTTTTCTGAACCGTGCTGCGCTTGACCAGATTAAAGTTCTGGGAAATCATGCCTATGGAGCGGCGAATTGTACGGAGCTGTTTTTTCCCGGCTTTGGTAACAGATACTCCGTTTACTTTGATTTCACCCTCTGTAATTTCGTGAAGGCGGTTTATGGATCTTAAAAATGTGCTTTTTCCTGCACCGCTTAATCCGATAACAGATACCAGTTCTCCATCGGCTATGCTGATGTTTATCCGATCAAGACCTTTTACGCCGTTTCCGTATACCTTGGATACGTTTTCAAAAGTAATCATTATGCGTCCCTTTCAGAGTGACTTTTACTGTGCTGCTTTTTCTGTGTAATCTCTTACAGTGTCATAGACGGAGTCGTCTGCGTCTTCGTACCCTTTGTGATTCCAGAGAGACATAGCCTCAAGTCCGGCCTCATCCTGATTCATATTAAGAAAAACCTCTTTGACCTGTTCTTTAAGAGCGGGATCCATGTCAGGGTTTACTGCGATAGCGTCGTTGGGAATATCTCCCTCGGTGAGATAGAGCACTCTCAGATCATTGAGCAGATCGTACTCGGAGAACTTGCCTGCAAAAACGTTTCTTGCGCCCTCAAATACAAGGCAGGCATCCTGCTGACCGTTCAGCACAGCGGTCATTTCACTGGGAATATCGTTTACGGTGGTGAGTGTGCAATCCTTTACCGGATCAATGCCGATTGCTTTCAGCTCTGCAACAGGGTAAATGTAGCCGCTGGCAGAGTTGGGGGAAAGGGTGGCTATTCTCTTGCCTTTAAGATCTTCAAGAGTTTTTATATCGCTGTCACTCTTTACAAGAATTTCGCCCTTGAAAGTGCCGCTGAGCTTGCCTACTTCGGGAAGACCGGTTTCACGGCTGTATGCGCCTAACTGAGAAGTGAGGATAGCTTCTGCTGCGCCCATGTCTCTTGCCTGAACGTAAGCGGCAGGGGGCATAATGCCAATGTCAATCTTTTTGGAAGCCATAGCTTCAACAATGGTGGAGTAGTCTGTTGCAAGAGTTACATTTACTTTGCAGCCTAACTTCTGACTCAGGTATTCTGCAAAGGGCTTTGCCTTTGCTTCCATGGAACCGTCGTTGTTTGTGGGAACAAACTGAACATTCAGTATCTTTTCGGTCTCGGCGTTTTCGGCCTTAGAACCGCATCCTATAAGGGGAAGAATGCACATTATAAGTGCCAGTGTACAGATTAAGATTTTTTTCATTTGTACTACCTCCATTTTCTTATGCCATATATGTTTTTATTTTTAGGCATCTGAAAAAATTATACCAGTACGTCAAAGTATATTAAATGACATATGTCATTTTTTTAATCTTTTTAGAGTAAAATCTATGTAAAATCAGCTTTCTGACAGCCGTATTTATTACCTTTTTGTAATTTAATAACTTAATATATTTACATGATGCTTATTGCAGTAGGTTTAAATTTTTATTATAATAATTGTAACAGGGAGGGGAGCAAAGACATGCGAAAGCTAACGAACAATAAAAAACTTGAATTTTATATTTCCCAAAACTACTTAGACACCTATATGAATGCTGACATTTATTCTATCGGAGAACTCCTTACCTTTGAAAAAAATGAATTTCTGGTACACAGCGGCTATCCGTCAGACTATATTTACTTTCTGGTGGATGGCAATGTACTTGTGTTTGAGCAGTCTCCTAATGATAAGCACACATGTATAAGCTATTGTCACTCTCTTACGGTAATAGGGGAGGCTGCCTCGCTTTGGAACATGGCACCGATAAAAAATGTAAAGGCCATGAGCAATTGTACATGTGTTGGAATAAATTTAAATAAATACCGTAAGCTGCTTTTAAATGATCTCCTGTTCATGCAGAACATTTGCCAGATTTTATCATGCAAGCTTAATTCGGAAAACGAACTGTCCAAAACTTTTCAGGAACCTCTGGAAATGAGACTTTCAAAATTTATTTTAAACTATTCAAATAACAATATTTTTGATTTTCAGCTGATTAACTGTGCAGATATTCTCAATTCAAGCTACCGTCATCTTTTAAGAGTTTTGAAGCTTTTATGCTCTTTGGATATTCTGAAAAAATCTAAAACCGGATATGAAATAGCGGACAGGGAAAAGCTGGAACTGATTGCAAACGGTTCGTTGTGTGTAGAGCGGCAGAATTGAAGTTCATAGATAATGCTGGTGTATTGCCCTGTTTTAGACAGGTTAGAAAAGAATTGAGAGATACATTTATTTAAAATGAGTTTTTATCCCGGTTTATAAAGATGATAAACCGTACATATTAAATAATAATTACATTTTACTTGTCCAAAATTTTCAGGCATGATAAAATAAATTTGATTTTACTTATAAAGAGGTAATTTTTATGGAAAAACTTTTATTTATTGACTGCTGTATAAGAAGAGACGAATCCAGAACCAAAAAATTAGCAGACTATTTCATGGAGAAAGTAACCGCTGATAAAAAATACGAAGTAGAAACACTATGTCTGATGGATGAACCGCTCTCCTGCCTGACCGAGGGATTCTTTCGGCAAAGAGAAGAATTGATTGAGAAAAAAGAACTAAATCATCCCAGATTTCGATATGCTCATCAATTTGCAGAGGCGGATAAAATTGTTATAGCAGCACCTTTGTGGGATTTAAGCATTCCGGCTCTTTTGAAGGTGTATATAGAAAATCTCTGTGTTAACGGCATAACATTCGGTTATGTGGGTCAGGGCCTTGGTGGATTATGCAAAGCCAGCAATATGGTTTTCATTACCACAAGAGGCACTTTTTATGAGAATACGGACATGGAAATGGGGTCACGCTACATGGAGGCTATGAGCAGGTTCTGGGGTATTGATGAATATGACTGCGTTTATGCCGAGGGCCTTGATGCAAGACTGGAGCCGCCGGAGATAATATTAGAAAAGAGCAAAACGCTTGCTGATACAGTGGCAAATAAGTTTTAAATATATTATTTCCTAAGGCAGAAGGTTCTCGTGAAATCAGGCCACGATTACTATCTGAATAACCGTTTAGTTAAATAATTTATTAAATACTATGTAGACACACAAGGAAAATGTAAAGTTGCCGATTCTATTAAAAATGGGATCGGTGACTTTTTTATCTTAAAAAATTTTATCAGAAAACTTATAGTCTCTTTATATGTAAAAGATTTAATTCCCTTTTATTGAGAAAATAACTAATTATTTCATTGCATATATAAACATCTTTAGCAGAAGATAAATGCGGGCAGAAACCCAAAAGATTAAAAAAGGAGATGCAAATTATGTCTAGTAAGTCTAGTAACAATCTTGTAAATCCCGCAGCTCGCGAAGCAATGGATAAGTTCAAGATGGAAGCCGCCTCTGAGGTTGGCGTTAACCTGAAAAACGGTTACAACGGTGATCTTACCAGCCGTCAGGCCGGTTCCGTCGGTGGCCAGATGGTTAGAAAGATGATCGAGGCATACGAGAACGGTCTTCAGTAAGACAAATTCTTAAAGCTTCGGAGATAATTGCGGAGAAGCCTGTGCTTCTCCGTAATTTTTTTCTGTCAGCAGAAAACTATAATACGAAATAAAGATAGCTTGTCTTACAAAAAAGTGGGTACCAACGCTCACAAATACATGAGCCTCTTGTAAAATTTTTCGTTCATCTATTCTCAACTTGTATAGACTCAAAAGCAATTTTTACTGAAATTATTATTGTAATCTCACTTTCAATTTAATAATACATTCTGCCCTGCTTCATAAATGTTAAAACTATTCTTGACTTTTTTCGCTTTAAAGGATATAATTTCAAAAGAAAATGAAGTGGAGGTGTGTCTAATGAAGCACATTACAACTCTCAATACCCGCAACCTTTGCGAGAGCGCCAAGAACGGCGGTTGCGGTGAGTGCCAGACTTCCTGCCAGTCCGCATGCAAGACCAGTTGCGGTATTGCAAACCAGAAGTGCGAGAACACCAAGAAGTAAAACACTTTTTTAAAAATTCCGCCTGTAATCAGGCGGTTTTTTTAAGCTTTAGGATTAGGGGAGAATTACTACATGATACATCAGTATAAGCTTAACGGCTATAACATCGTCCTTGATGTGTGCTCAGGATCTGTCCACTGTGTTGACGATGTGGCCTATGATATAATAGAGCGATTTGAGAATGAGAGCAGAGAAAATATTGTAAAGACTCTTTCTGAAAAATATAAGGACAACGCAGATATTACAGAGCAGGATATAGATGAATGCTATGATGACATTCTGGAGCTTAAAGATCAGGGCCGTCTTTTTACAGAGGATAACTTTGAGCCTATGGCGGACACACTAAAGAGAAAGTCCACCGGTATAGTAAAGGCTCTCTGCCTCCATGTGGCCCATACCTGCAACCTTAACTGCTCCTACTGCTTTGCAAGTCAGGGCAAGTACCACGGGGAGAGAGCAGTTATGAGCTTTGAAGTTGGTAAGCGTGCGCTGGATTTCCTGATTGAAAATTCCGGCACAAGGCGCAATCTTGAGGTCGACTTCTTCGGCGGCGAGCCTCTTATGAATTTTGAGGTTGTAAAGCAGCTTGTTGCCTATGCCCGTTCCATTGAGAAAGAGCACAACAAGAATTTCCGCTTCACCCTTACCACAAACGGTATGCTCATTGACGATGACGTTATAGATTTCTGCAACAAAGAGTGCAATAACGTGGTTCTGAGCCTTGACGGACGCAAGGAAGTCCACGACCGTTTCAGAGTGGATATGGCAGGCAAGGGAAGCTGGGAGCGGATAGTTCCCAAATTTCAGAAGCTTGTCAAAGCAAGAGGGGATAAGGAATATTACATGCGCGGTACTTTTACCCACAATAACCCTGACTTTTTGAAAGACGTTAAGCAGATGCTTGATTTAGGCTTCACGGAAACCAGCATGGAGCCGGTTGTCTGCGCTGCTGATGACCCCTCAAGACTTACCGATGAGGACGTGGAGATAGTAAAGCAGCAGTATGAAGAGCTTGCAAAGCTTATGCTCCAGCGTGACGATGAGGGCAGACCTTTCACCTTCTACCATTATATGATAGACCTGACAGGCGGCCCCTGCATTTATAAGCGCATTTCCGGCTGCGGTTCAGGCACTGAATACATGGCGGTCACTCCATGGGGTGACCTGTACCCCTGCCACCAGTTCGTAGGCGATGAGAAATTCAAGCTTGGCAATATCTGGGACGGCGTTACCAACCACGAAATTCAGAGCGAGTTTGAGGCCTGCAATGTGTATGCCCACCCTGAATGCCGTGACTGCTGGGCAAGACTTTACTGCTCCGGCGGCTGCTCCGCCAATGCCTACCACGCTACCGGCTCAATCCGTGGCGTATATGAGCAGAGCTGCGAGCTTTTCCGCAAGCGTATTGAGTGCGCTGTCATGGTGGAGGTTGCAAGAACACTGAAAAAAGCGGAACAATGAAAACACCGATAGTTGATTTCGTGAGAGCCTACGCCTTGAGCGGGGCTCTCCGCTCACATATGCCCGGTCATAAGGGTGTAAAGCTTTTGGGTTTTGAGGAAGTTGACATAACTGAGATAAAAGGTGCCGACAGTCTTTATGAGGCAGAGGGAATAATAAAGGAGAGCGAGGAGAATGCCTCCGCTCTCTTCGGCTTCCCCACCTTCTATTCAACGGAGGGGTCCTCACAGTGCATCCGAGCTATGGTGTATCTTGCACTTAT
>JAHHRS010000044.1 GCA_020025675.1 Oscillospiraceae bacterium | reverse complement strand
TACACCGTTAATTTCTTCCGTACATACAGACTTTCCGAAATCATGAACCAGAGCCGACAGCATAAAACCTAAAGGAAATGCTACCTGATTTCTGAATTTAACTGCTGCATCAACTACAAGCATAGTGTGAGCCCAGACATCGCCCTCTGCGTGGTATTTAGGGTTTTGCGGAAGACCGACTAGGGCAGATAATTCAGGGAAATTCAGCTTAAAATCCGGTTCTGCTTTAAGCTTTTCAAAGTAGTCAGAAGGGTTTACATCATTTAAAAGTGCATTTTCTAAACTGATTTTATTATAATTCATATAAATATACCAAAAAAGGCAATCCATAAAGGATTGCCTTTTTTATTAAAATCAAAGAGAAATTAAAGGTTATAGGCCACTTCAAAGCCCTGATGCATAGCATCGCTGGACTGACCGGGTTTGATCGCGTCGCCGATAACGTGAACTTCAGGAACAAACTTCTGAAGCTCCTCGGACAGAGGATCGTACTTTCTGGAGCCAAGACCGAGAACGATGAAGTCGAAGTCCTTCAGCCACTGCTCGGAACCGTCTCTGGTGCTCTGAATCTTAACGTCACGGTCAGTAACCTCAAGAACCTTGGAGTTGACGTGCATCTTAACACCCTCACGACGGAGGTTTGCAAGAGCAATGTTTCTGTTAGGCAGGCAAACGCCGGTCATCATCTGAGGCATCATCTCAACAAGCTCAACCTCTACGTCACCGATGCAGCCGGTGTGGAAGAAGGTGGTGTTGGGACGTGCATCCTGCATAATCATCTCAGCAGTCTCACATGCAACTTCGCCGCCGCCAAGGATGCAGACACGGCCCTGAGGAATGATTACCTTGCGGGTCAAAATGTCGTGAGTGGTAATTACATGCTCGGGATCAATACCCTTAATGAAGGTGGGGATAAAGGGCTTCGCACCGGTGGCAACAACAACTGCATCAGGAGCAAACTCCTTAACGTTCTCAACAGTTGCTTCCTTCTTGAACTCAAACTTTACACCGGCCTTCTGAGCACGGTAGTTCAGGTGGGTGAGCCACTTGCACATCTCCTGCTTACCGGGAGAAACAACAGCCAGATTCAGCTGACCGCCGATAATGGAATTCTTTTCCCAAACGGTAACGTCGTGTCCACGCTCTGCAGCGGTAACAGCAGTGTACATACCGCCGGGGCCTGCGCCGATAATAAGTACCTTCTTGGGGTTTTCGGTGGGATTGAAGGGGAAGTCATACTCACGGCCAACCAGGGGGTTAATGTGGCACTTGCAGACAGGATGAGTGGGGTTTTCAGGAGTGATGCAACGTCCGCCGCAGGAGCCGCAGGGAGTAATGTCATCAAAACGGTTCTCAAGAGCCTTTTTAGGCAGATCAGGATCAGCCAGCAGGGGACGGCCAAGAGAAACACCGTCAACCAGACCGCGCTCAACAATGTCAGCAGCGTAGCGAACATCATTGATCTTACCAACAACAAATACAGGGATGTTTACGACCTTCTTGATTTCGGAAGCCTCGTAAACGTTCATGCCGATTTTCTGGCTGTGTGAAGGAAGAATGTTCTGGAGACCTTCGTACTGAACGCCGCCGGAAACCTCCAGCATGTCTACACCAGCTGCCTCAAACTTAGGAGCCAGATAGAGCATCTCGTCCAGAGAGTTGCCGCCGGGCATACGCTCGGAACCGGAAACACGGAGAACGATGGGGAAGTCACGGCTTACGTTTCTGCGGCACTCTTCGATTATCTCAAGGATGAGTCTTGCACGGTTGTCAATGCATCCGCCGTACTCGTCCATACGCTTGTTGCGGAGAGGGGAAAGAAATGCGCCGGGAAGCATGTAAGCATGAGCAGCGTGGAGAGCAATACCACCGCAGCCGGCTTCTTCAGCTCTGCGTGCAGCCTGTCCGTACTGCTTAACAATCTTATGCAGTTCCTCGATAGTGGCAGGTCTGGAAACATGGCCGTTAGCGTTAGTGTTTACGGAAGGGCCGATGGGAGTAATACCCTTCATAGCGCAAATGGATTCAGGACCGGGGTGAACTATCTGGGGAATAAGGGTGGAACCTGCGTCGGTTACGCGCTGTGCAAAAGCTTTGAACTGGGGAATGAGTTTGTCTTTGTCAAGAGCAGTGGTTTTTCCTATGTACCAGTACTTGTGGTCAACAGTGACAGCGTCAATAACGACGTAGCCAACACCGCCTTCGGCTCTGCGAACAAAGATGTCAGCCAACTGTTTGGGAACAGTTCCGTCGGTTGCCTCGTAGTGCATGCTCATAGGAGCCATCGCTATACGGTTTTTAAGCGTGGTTCTGCCGAGCTGCAGGGGGGTAAACAGCTTTGCGTTTTTCATGTCAGTAATCATGTGTGCTATCTCCTCTATTTTAAATTTATACTAGCTGAAAATAAACTGAGTTTTCGGCTTAATAAAGGTTTTGTCAAAAATTAACAGTGCTGGGTCTGTAACCACCGTCAACGCATATGTTTGTGCCGGTTATGTATTTTGCCATATCTGAGGCAAGGAAGAGCATTGCATTTGCAACGTCATCCGGATCTCCCATATGCTTAAGGGGAATTGTTTTCTCAAAGGTCTTTTTTGCTGTAGGCTCAAGTGATGAAACCATTTCAGTGTTTATAACTCCGGGGGCAACAGTATTAACCCTGATATTCCAGGGGGCAAGCTCGAATGCAAGGGTCTTAGACAGTCCTAAAATAGCTGATTTGCTTGCGGGATAGGGGCAGCCCATTCCGGAACCGCATATGGCGGTAATAGACGAGGTGTTAATAATCACTCCGTGCTTCTGCTTTTTGAAATAAGGTGTAACAAATTTGCAAAAGTTAAATACACCCTTTACATTAATATCCATGACTCTGCTAAACTCATCATCGCTTATGCGGCTGATGGGTTTATCACAGGAAACACCGGCAATATTCATCATAATGTCGATTTTCCCGTAATGATCATAAGCCCTTTTCAGAGCGGCCTTAACGTCTTCGGAATTGCGGACATCACACTGACATCCTACAAACTCAGAGCCATAACCCTCTACGACTTCTTTAAGCTTATCCATACAGTCAGTACGAACATCAATACCAAAAATCTTAGCACCGTTCTCTGCAAAAATTTCAGCTGCTTTTCGGCCTATTCCGGAATTCACACCGGTTAAAACCGCTACCTTATTGCTCAAAAGCATTATTTGACCTCCTTATTGAGAGAAAGGAGAATAAATCCGCTTACTCAGCAGCAGACTTACATCCTCTGTTATTATAAAACATGTGTGAATATTATGTCACACATAAATTCCGATAAAAAAACAGTATAAAAGCAATAAAACATATTTTTTATGCGACAACATATGACAAATTACTCATTCCGGCTAACAAAGTCAAAAATGTCAAAAACAGTTGACGTACAGCAACTAAAGTGGTAAAACTATACTGTAAGGATAAAAAGCGAGTATTCATTTATACACGAATTATATAATAATAAATGTGAACGAATATGGCAAGTAAAACTTTTTATTTTAAAAAACGTACCTTTATTCAGTTACCAAAAATTCGTTTTTTGTACGTTGTTTATTAAGGACATTACAGTAAAATTGCCTACCTGTATAAGCACTGTATGTTAAAATTTTGATAGAAGGTTTTCCGCTGAATCCCATATTCAATTTTAAGGTAAACTTTGGTTAGAACTGTTCCCACCAGTTCTTTCCGAAAATAAAAAAGAAAGATGGTATTGCAAATGAGCTATGACGCACTGTTTAGCCCCATAAAAATTCGCGGGCTGGAGCTTAAAAACCGCATTCTCATGCCCGGTATGAACACTAAAATGGTTAAAAACAGACATGGTGTTGCTGAGGATGTTATTGCCTATCATGTTGCTCGCGCCAAGGGCGGCTGCGGGCTGAATATGGTCGAAATTGTGTCCATTTGTCCTGAGGCACATGCAAACATCTACTTTGGTATGTATACCGATGAGGATGTACAGGGAATGAAGAAGCTTACTGACGCTATTCATGAAGCCGGCGGTAAAGTCGGTGTTCAGATTTGGCACGGTGGCTTTGTTCCCGCAGACTTTTTTGACGAGACCAACAAGCTTGAGACTCCCGAAACACTGTCTGTTGATGATATTCACAGAATTGTTAAGGAATTTGGCATGTCCGCTAAGAGAGCAGTAGAAGCCGGTTTTGATACTCTCGAGTACCACGCAGCTCACACTTATCTGCCTCATGAATTCCTTAACCCTTATCTCAATACTCGTACTGACGAGTACGGCGGCAGCTTTGAAAACCGTGTTCGTTTCCCGCTGGAGTGCATTCGCGAGATGAGAAAGAACATGCCTGAAGACATGCCTCTGTTTATGCGCTTAGACGCTATCGATGAGCTTATGCCCAAAAACCTGACCGAGGATGAAATAGTTGACTTTATAAATATGGCTGCTGACGAAGGTGTGGACATTGTTGACCTTTCCCGTGGTAACGCTCGTTCCAACGCAACCGTTTATGAAGTTCCTCCTTACAACCTGGAGCCCGGCTTCAATATGGAGATAATCGGCAGAGTTAAGCAGAGAGTTAAAATTCCTGTGGCAGGTGTTGGCCGCTTCACCTTCGCTTCTCTGGCTGATCAGATGATAAGAGAAGGCAAGTGCGATATGGTTGCTGTGGGTCGTGCACAGCTTGCTGATCCTGAATGGTGCAACAAGTCCCGTGAGGGCCGTGAGGACGAAATCCGTCGCTGCATCGGCTGCACTCAGGGCTGCTATGATAAAGTCGTTGATCCTAATGCACATCACATCACCTGCAACCGTAACCCCCAGCTCTGCCTGGAGTACCTTGGTCTGAAGCCTGCTGAGAAGGCAAAGAATGTTATGGTCATCGGCGGCGGTGTAGGCGGTCTTATGACTGCTGAGTACCTTAAAAAGCGCGGCCATAATCCCACTGTTTACGAAGCAAGCGATGAGCTTGGCGGTAAATTTATTCTCGCAGGTAAAGCTCCTAAGAAGCAGGAGTTTGAGGCCGCTGCCCGTTGGGAAGGCGAAGAGGCAAAGCGTCTTGGCGTCGAGATAAAGATGAATACCACTGTTACTCCCGAAATGATTGAAGCTGAGAAGCCCGATCATGTTGTCATTGCAATCGGTGCAGAGCAGAAGATGCCCGCAATTAAGGGCATTGACGGTGCTGATATTGTCAGCGCTGAAGATGTTTTGGCCGGCAAGGTTCAGGCTCACGGTGAAACCATCGTCATCGGTGGCGGCGGTACCGGTATTGAAGTTGCTCAGTACATAATCCAGCACGGTATGACTGATTCCGTACGTATCATGGATAAGGTTCGTGTATGCAACGGTGTCGGTATGCTCCGCAACATGTTCCTGAAGCTTGAGTACACCGAGGATCAGATTGTCCGCAGCAACAAGTGCACTGTTCAGGAAATCGGCGATCACGAGATTACCTACACCCTTATTAATAAGGCTAAGAAGAAAGTTGAAAAGACCCGTCACTTCGACACTCTTGTCATTGCTGTCGGTACTGTATCCAGACCTACCGAGGATCTTGTTGCAAAGTGCGAAGAGCTGGGCATTCCTTACGATGTAATCGGCGACGCAAAAGAGCCTCGTATGGCTATTGATGCTACCGCTGAAGCATTTGAAATAGGCACAAGAATATAAGGCCGTTTTTAAAATTAATTAATATAATTTTATAATCAGAAAGGAAGCTTTTACAATGACAGTTGAAGAACGTCTGGAAGCTCTTGAAAAAGAAGTACAGCGCATGAAAGATGTTGAGGAAATCACCGCTCTTAAGAGCAGATATTTCCGCGCTCTTGATACCAAGGATTGGCCTGAACTGGAGAAAACCATGTCTCCCACCATTTCCACCTCTTATTCCAACGGTAAACTGGTTTTCCATGGCCCCAAAGAAGTTACTGCTTACTTTGATGAGTCCATGCCCAAGACTGAGATTACTCTCCATCAGGGTCATAACCCCGTTATCACTTTTGAGAGTGATACAGTTGCATATGGCAAGTGGTATCTGCAGGATAAACTTATATTCTGCAAGGGCAATTCTTACGAAGGCCATCAGATAGAGGGTTCCGCTATTTACACCGATAAGTACGTTAAGGTAGACGGTCAGTGGCTCATTCAGGAGACCGGTTATCTTCGTATTTATGAGGAGTCTTTCCGTCGTGATGATTCTCACCACATGAGAATTAACATGTTTGCCCCCAAAAAGGCTAAAAAGACTGTTAAAAAGTAATATTTTAAAACCAGGTTTAATGCCGCCATGCCTTCGTGGCATGGTGGCATTTACTTTGATTATGAATAAAAAAGTTGTCAGAAATTAAGTAATTCTGACAATGAAAAGAGGTATTTGTAAGTGGTCCGTGAAATAAGACGTAAAATATACAGAAAGATACGTTTTAAAAATTGGTATCGTAAAGCCTATTACTACCATAGAAAAAAAGACAAAATTGATGATATTATAAGAGATTTTAAAAGTCCTTCAGAACTTTCTGATAAGCACTATTATAAGGCTCTCAAAAGGGACATGATCAAATGCCTTTTTAAATACGGATCATATTTCAATGAATATTTTTATTTCGGCTTTGAAGGTCAGGATGATGAATACCGAAAGGGATTTATTACCGAAGGAATACGTCTGAGTTTTTATCCACGCATGAATGACCCTAAGAACACAGATATGCTTGAAAATAAATATCGGACATATAAAAAGTTTCGGGATATGTTTAAGCGAGATGTTGTGTGTGTTCGTAAAAAAGATGAAATGACCGCAGAGGCAATTGAAGAACTGAAGCAATTCACTGAAAAGCATCCACAATTTGTTGTAAAGCCAATTTATGCTGCTTTTGGCAAAGGCGTTCATTTTGAAAATATCTCAGATTATTCATGTGTTGAAGAGGCTTGGAACAGTTTTCATGAAAACGGAGCAGTAATTGAAGAACCTATCGTTCAGGCTGAGGGTATGGCGTGTATTCACCCCCAGTCTGTAAACACGCTTAGAATACCTACTGCTGTTATAAAGGGCGTAGACGGAGAACCGGTAGTTAAGCTATTTAACCCCACGCTTAGAGTCGGAATCGGCGGAAGTATAGTGGATAATTTTTCCGCCGGTGGTATATCTGCGCTTATTGATCCTGACAGCGGCATAATTTTTACAGACGGCGCAGACAAAAAAGGTCATAAATATGAATTTCACCCGGACAGCGGTGTTAAATTCAAAGGTTTTCAGATACCGCAGTGGAATGAGGCCGTTTCTATTGTAAAGAAAGCAGCTCTCATGGTTCCCGGCAATCACTACTGCGGCTGGGATCTTGCATATAGTGAAAAAGGCTGGTGTATGGTTGAAGCCAACTGTACTGCTCAAATGGGCGGTATGCAGCTTGTAACAAAAACCGGTCGCCGCAAAGAGCTTGAAGCTCTTATTTCTAAAATGTAATAGATGGTGTAATATGAGGATAATCGCTCTTACAGCTGCCGAGAGGCATATTGCCTCCTTTGCTGAGCAGCTTTCCATTAAAACCGGTTTGGATGCCGGCTGGCTTTACCGAGATATTATTAAAGTAAAGCGTATGAATCGCATTTCCCTTGACGAATACGAGTGGACAGGCTGCTATAAATTAAACGAAGAGCAAAAAAAGTCAGTCTCAACTCTCTGGACAAGGATGGATTTTCGCAGAACCTATACAGATAGGCGTTACATCGGTTTACTTATGAATAAGTACATGTTTTCAAAGGTTTTTTCCGATTTTTACGGCAGAAAATGTTTCCAGCTTCAGGATGTTACCCCAGAACTTATTAAGAGTATTAGGGGTGATGTAAAAAAAGTGGTAATAAAGCCAAACTGCAAGGGGCAGGGTGAGGGTGTTCGTGTTATCAGCGTTAAAGATGACGAAGAAATTAATGAGGCCATGAACCTTATTCGTGAACTGGGGCAGGGTGTTATTGAAGAATACATAATACAGCATAGCGAATTTAACAGGTTTAATCCGGCTGCTGTAAACATAGTCAGGTTCTATTCAATTTGCTCTCCCATGGGCTCTTATATTTTTGCCCCGGTATTTACCACTTCAATAAATCTTGATATTTCCAACGGCTGCCAGGATGCGCTTACCGCCGTTGCAGATATTAGGAACGGTACCGTTCTTACAGATGCTGTAGATCAGCTTAATGTTGTAGATTACAGGGAACATCCGATAACGAAAGTTCCCTTTAAAGGTTTCAAAATTCCGTTTTGGGATGAAACCATAGATATGATGCGAAGGGCTGTGCCTTTGGCTTCAAAAATTTCAAATATTGGCTGGGATGTGGCAATCACACCCACAGGCCCGATTATTATCGAGGCCAACACTATTCCTGGTTTTAATACTGCTCAGTACAGAGGCTTTTACGATGTTACCAGCGGTTATGGATATGAGGGATTGTTTGATGAAGGCCGAAAGGGCATTCCTTTTAAAATTGATGAACGTTTTGAAAAGGTCGTATTAAAGCTCAGCTAAATTTCAGGAGGGTTTAAATGGATAAGACGCTAAAGCTGCATTATGCCAGACTTCAAAATATGGGTGATCTTTTAAATCCTATGATAGTAGAGCGTTGCTTTGGGTGCAAGGTAGAGCGCAACTCCTTTTTGTCAAGTGAGATGTGCGCCATAGGAAGCTGTCTTGGACAGTATTGCTATCATGGCAACATACTTATGCGAATAAGGCAGTTTTTTAACGGTTTCAAAGTTCCTCACGTCTACGTTTGGGGCACAGGTTTTATAAATTATGATGACTGCAAGAGCCGTTTTTTTAAGCGAAATATGGAATTTCTTGCCGTACGCGGAGAACTTACAAGAAAAAATCTTGAGCGAATGACAGGCAAAATTCTTGATATTCCAACGGGAGATGCCGGTATTTTAGCGCCTTTACTTCTTGACGAAACACCGGAAAAGAAGTACGATATCGGAGTAATCCCACATATATGTGATTTAGGTGAACCGACAGTGGATAAAGCACTTAAAGCATATGAAAACGTTCTTTTAATTAATGTGAAAGACGAACCCTTAGAAGTTATAAAACAGATAGCCATGTGCAGGAATATAATATCCTCCAGTCTACACGGATTAATAGTTGCTGACGCATTTAATATACCGAACATGCATGTGCTGTTTTCCGATAAACCCAAGGGTGACGGCTATAAATTTGATGATTATTATTCGGCGTATGCTGTGCCTCATCAGTGCCGTGATTTAAGACTGATGGATGCACCGGGCATCAATGAAATCAACGACTCTTATTTAATTACAAGAGAAATGGTTGAAGAAAAAAAACACCTAATGATAAGCACTTTTCCTAAAGAATATATTTCATCAGGAGTAAATTTAGATGGACTGCTCTGAACTTATATCCGTAATTATTCCAAGCTATAACAGGAAAGACAGACTTCCGGCATGTATAAAAAGCGTTTTAGAGCAGAATTACAGCAATATAGAAGTTATTGTTGTTGACGATGCTTCAACAGACGGAACGGAAACACTTTTTAAAGAAATAAAAGATCCAAGACTGAAATATTTTCGCTATGATGTAAACCGTGGTGCCTGCTACGCACGAAATTACGGGGCGGAGAGAAGCCACGGAAAGATCATTGCCTTTCAGGACAGTGATGACATATGGCATTCAGATAAGATTTCTAAGCAACTTAAGCACCTTATTGACTCCGGTGCCGATATGTCATTTTGCGGTATGAACAGAGTCTCAAAGGACGGAAGTCATTTCTATTATCCTGTTCATCCATATGATCCGGAGCATAGCCTTGAAAATTTCTTGGCAGAAAATCGTGCAAGTACACAGACAATGCTTATGTATAGATATGTATGGGAACAGCTCCGATTCGATGAGACTTTCAGGCGCTATCAGGATTGGGACTTCTCAATCCGTGCAGCAGAAAACTTTAAGCTTGCTTATCTACCGGAAGCACTTGTAGAATCAGAGGTAGGAGAGGACAGTATTTCATTTGCTGTAAATTCTTATCCTGCGCTAAAGCGCCTATATCTAAAGCATAAGGATTTATATTCAAAGTATCCTCAAAGTGACGGGGTTATGAATCGCCGCATGGGCAGGCGCATACATAAAATTCAGCCCCAAGAAGCAGCCCGCCATTTTTTAATCAGTTTTAAAATAAGCCATAAATGGTATGATTTGTGCTATTATCTGGGAGATAGAGTACTTTCAATTTTTTCAAGGAATAAGAAGGAAGAAAAAATATGACAGCCTTTGTAATTCTGCACTACCGTGCTATTGACAGCACAGTTAAATGTGTTGACAGCATAAAGAACTTAAAAGGTGATAATGAAATAATTATTGTTGACAATGCCTCGCCTGATGGAACGGGTGCCAGACTTGTCGAAAAATATAAAGAAGACAATCAGGTAAAAGTATTGCTTAATCCGGATAACTCCGGATTTGCACGGGGCAATAACTACGGCACACGTTATGTGATGGAGAATATGTCCCCTGATTACGTGGTTGTTTTAAACGATGACGTGGAAATATTTCAGGAAGATTTCAGCCTGAAAATTGATGAAATCTATAAAGAAAGACCATTTGATATTTTAGGGCCTGATATTGTTTCTGTATTTTCAGGTATACATCAGAGCCCAAAGCGTATAAAAGGCTATGACCTTGAGTCCCTAAGAAAAAAGCAGGCTTATGTTCGGCGCTCCGGTAACCCCATAATGCTTTTGCTTAGCAGTGGAGAAAAAAACAATCCGACGATCTGGCGTTCTGCTCAACGCAGGGCAAGAGCAAAGCTTAACATTGATTCGACTACGCCGTGTGAGGGCGTTATTCTACACGGCGCCTGCGTAATCTTTTCTAAGGATTATATGAAAAAACACCCCGAGCCGTTTTATCCTAAAACATTCATGTACTTTGAGATGGAGATTCTTGAATGGCTTTGCCGTCAGGAGGGGGCACTGTCTATATATGATCCAAGAATTAAGGTCCAGCATTACCAGTATATGGCTACAAAGCTTGAGTATAAGTCTATTGTACGGCGCTCAAAATTTGTTATTAATTGTCTTTCTGATTCTCTTAAAGCTGCCGAAGAGCTAATGCTTGAAAAGGAGAAGAAGCTCAGAGAGAGTATAGCACATGTTTCTGAAGATTACGTCTCTGGTACATAACATAATGAAGAAAAAAAGGATAAATAAATTTTCAAGAACTTTCTTTATGATGCTTTCGTACATTTCTCCCAGACTAAATACAAAGCTTTTGTTTTTAAGAAAGTTCGGAAGAATGCCTGAGCTTAAAAATCCAAAAACTTTAAATGAAAAGCTTTTAAAGTTGAAGCTGGAAAGCTATGGAAAAGACCCTCTTGTAAGACAATGCGCCGATAAATACCGAGTACGGGAGTTTATACAATCGCGCGGTTTTGGTTCCTGCCTGAATAAGCTTTTAGGTGTTTATGACAGGGCGGAGGATATAGATTTTAATGCTTTACCTCAGCAGTTTGTTTTAAAATGGAATTTTGGCTGCGGATATAATCTTATATGTGAGGATAAATCTAAGTTAAATGTTCCTGAGGCTGTAGCTCAGCTAAAAAAGTGGGGAAAAGAGCCCTTTTGGGCTTACTATTCTGAGCTTCAGTATAGGGGCGTTCCTAAAAAAATTATAGCCGAGGAATATATTTCCGACAGTGAGGGAAATCCTCCTGAGGACTATAAATTTTATTGCTTTAACGGAAAAGCATTTTGCGTTATGCTTTGTGAGGGCCGCAAAGAGGGGTGGCCGAAGTTTTACTTTTTTGACAGAGACTTCAATTTACTTCGTATTAACAGGGACTCAAAAGAGGCTCCTGGGGATTTTTCACGCTCAAAACCAGTCGGAATTGAAGATGCGTTTGCCATTGCCGACAATTTGAGTGAGGGATTTCCCTTTGTACGGGTAGATTTGTATATCACCGGAGGACAGGTCAGATTTGGAGAAATGACCTTTACTCCTGCGGCGGCTCTTGATAATAAGCGCCTGCCCGAAACAGATTTAATGTTTGGTGAAATGCTTAAATAGGAGATATGAGGGTGAAAATTGCAATTTTAGGTGCAGGTAACAGTGGCTGCGCTCTTGCAGCCGACTATGCTTCAAGAGGTCATCAGGTTACATTAATAAAGACCTCTAACGCAATGCACGACGATAATTATGAATTTCTGTCCCAAAACGGCGGTCTTATGATTCTGGACGAATTTGGGGAAGAAAAAAGGGGAAATATTTCTAAGGTAACGAGAGATATTTCTGCGGTATCCGGAAATGAAATTATTATAGTTTGCGTACAAACTATATATCATAAGCCGCTTTTGGAGCGTCTTATTCCGCATCTTGAGGCAGGTCAGATTCTCCTGATAAATCCGGGCTATCTTTCTACTGCCTATGTGCTGTCTATTTGTCCCGAACCTGAATTTATAATTGCTGAGACTGAAAGTACATTTATTGACGGCAGAATTTCTAAACCGGGACGTTTCAGTGTCGGGTTCAGAAATGTAAGAAACCCTATCGGTGTTTACCCTGCTTCAAGAACTTCTGAAGCGAGAGAAAAGCTCAGCCAAATCGGGACACCTTTTACATATTTAAAAACAGTGGTTGAGGCTGCACTTCATAATCCAAATATGATAGTACATACAGTGGGAGCGGTAATGAGCATTCCACGCATTGAGGCCACAAAAGGCGAATATTGCATGTATCACGAAGTATTTACACCGTCTGTTTGGAATATACTTGAGGCTTTGGATGGAGAGAAGATTCAGGTTCTTTCAAGGCTTGGCTGTGAAAAACTTAGTTATGTAGAAGCATGTAAGTTAAGAAACAGTCTTGATGATGATCGTGATGCTAAAGAAGTGTTTTTCGATTATGCTTCTATGCCTACAAGAGCTAAGGGCCCAGTTACGGTGGACTCTCGATATATTACCGAAGATGTATCTCAGGGCTTGGTTCTTCTGGAATCTATTGCAAAAAGTTTAAATGTGCCATGTCCTATTACAAGTTCACTGATTGAGCTTGCCTCTGCAGCTCTCGGATATAGTTTAAGAGAGAAGGGCAGAAGCATTGAGTCCTTAGGAAGGGAAAATATCAGAAAAATTTTGGACGAGGCGGAAGGTTGATAGCTAATGTCACGTTTTGCAGCCGCAAAAAAAATTTACACGATGAGCAAAAAGCTCCATTCTATTCGGGGCGGATCCGCACTTAAATACTTTAGAGATGCTGTGTATTGCAGTAAAAAGCACGGCGCCTCGCCTGAAAATTACTTTGTACTTCGTTTTTTTGAGCTGAGTGAAGATGAAAGGTCAACATACCTGACCTCAGGCCGTTCTAAAGCTTTGGATAGAGTTTTAAATTCAAATGCGTCTGAGAAAGAGAAACAGGAGATAGGCCATAAATCCCTGTTTAACTCAACTTTTAATGAGTTATTAAAGCGAGATTTTGTTTATGCTCCGGTTTCTGATTTTGCTTCATTTTCTTGTTTTATTGATAAACACAATGAATTTATACTTAAACCGGATACAGGCACAATGGGCAGGGGAGTGGAGAAAAGGAGAGCTGATGAATTTGAGGATTTAGAAGCTTTCTTTTCGTATTGCTGTGAAAATAAAATTTTACTTGAAGAAGTTATAACACAGCATGAGGCATTAAATAAAATAAATCCATACTGTATTAACTCAATTCGGGTAAATGCGGCCAGAAGCTCTAAAGAGATAAAGCTGATTGGTGCATGTCTTAAATGCGGTACAGGCGAAAATATTTCAGATAATTTTCATTCCGGCGGCATAGCATACCCTTTGAATTTAGAAAACGGTATGGTCTCCGGTCCGGGAAGAAATAATACAGATTTAAATGAGTATGTATATCATCCCGGAAGTGAGATTTATATGCCTGGTTTTCAGATACCGTATTGGGAAGAAGTAAAAAATGCGGTCATATCCGGTATGAAAATTGTACCAAGTCTTGGCTATATAGGCTGGGATATAGCAGTTACCCCGTCTGGGCCGGAAATTATAGAAGGAAATTACAGTTGGCCCGGCGGAAATATTATTCAGTTTGACAAAGTGGGAAAATACCCTCTACTATTATCGTGTTGTGGTGAGTGAAATGAGCAATGTATTTACAGTCATTTATAAAAATTTAAAGGCTTATCCTGTACTTAGGAGAAGATTTACAAATTATATTCAGGGAGTACATGAGCTGCCTGAAGGTTTTTCAAAAAGAAAGCTTTTTTATGATTACATAAAAGTTCGCAGAAACAACCCTGAAAAGCGAGTATCCATGTCTGAGTATATGATATTTGCTTTCTATAATCTGTCGGCAGATGAGCAAAAAAAATACCTTACCGATACTGAAGCTACCCTTCTTATGCGCCCGTATAATGCGGAGTCCGAGCCTTATTTAAAGAATAAAGCCCAGTTTATGGAGCTGTTTTCAGAATTTATAAGCCGTGACTGGCTTTATCTTCCGGATTCCAACGTAGATGAATTTATGGCCTTTCTTCATAAGCATGGTTCAATTGCTTTAAAACCTGCTCTTTCAAGCTGGGGAATTGGTTTTAGAAAGTTGAGCGTTGATGAAGTTGATGATCCTGTATCATTGTTTAACGAACTGTCCGAAAAACTTTATATTGCTGAGGAATTTCTTCAGTCTGACAAAGAGCTTGCAAAATATCACCCTGAATCTCTTAATACTTTGAGAGTTATTACATTTGGCCTTGGAGACAGGTTTAAAGTGTTCGGTGCGGGACTAAGAGTAGGAAATAACGGCCTTCATGTAGATAATGCGCACGGCGGAGGTATATTTTGCGAGTTAGACATAGAGACAGGGAAAATTATCACAGATGGATTAGATGAGTGCGGAAATTACTACAAAGTTCACCCCATGACCGGAGTTGAGTTTAAAGGTCAGCAGATACCTTATTGGGACGACATTATTGCTCTATGCAGAAAAGCTGCAAAAACTTTGCCATGTCTGCATGTAGTGGGGTGGGATGTTGCGGTTTTGCCCGGAGGTAAGCTTGAGCTTATAGAGGGCAACCATAATCCCGGTATGAATATTGTTCAGGCACCGGCTAAACACGGTGTGAAAGATAAGTTTGCTTCCCTTTTGCTGGATTTCTATGGGCCGGCAGAAAATTGGAGTAAGAATAATTGACGAATGTATTAATTGTCTTTAAAGAGGCTGTGTATGAATAATTTTATTTTCCATAAGACAGATGTACAAGATGTATATGTTATAAAGCCTGAACTCTTCGGAGACAGTAGGGGTTATTTCATGGAAAGTTATAATCAAAGAGCTTTTAATGAAGCAGGGCTCTACTATACTTTTGTTCAAGAAAATCAGTCTTGCTCGGTAAAAGGTGTACTTCGTGGCCTTCACTTTCAGCTAAAGCACCCACAGGCAAAGCTTGTACGTGTTTTATACGGAGAGGTTTTTGATGTAGCTGTGGACTTAAGACATGACAGTGAGACTTATGGTAAATGGACAGGGGCAATACTTTCTTCCGATAACAGAAATCAGATGCTCATACCGAGAGGCTTTGCCCATGGGTTTTATGTTATGAGTGAGAGGGCTGTTTTTTCATATTTATGTGATGATTTTTATCATCCGGAGGATGAGGGAGGAATTATTTTTAATGATCCCTGCCTTAATATTAAATGGCCTCAGACTGAGAACATAATACTGAGCGAAAAAGACAGAAAACTCCCATGCTTTAATGATTTGGGTAAAATTTTTTGACAAGCAGGCACTTTAAAGCAAGATCCCATCAAAGATATGAGGGTGAGAAAATGAAGGTTTTTGTTACCGGCGTAAATGGACAACTTGGCCATGATATAATTAAATTATTGCTTCTTCACGGATTTGAGTGTGCAGGCAGCGGCAGCTCCGAGACTTACAGGGGAGTTAACGACGAAGTTGCTATGGCCCATTATATTCAGCTGGATGTAAGTGACAGGGATGATGTTAAAAAGGTTTTAACTCAATATAGGCCTGATGCGCTTATCCATTGTGCCGCTTGGACAAATGTTGAGACTGCGGAAGAAGCTGAAAACTATAACCGAGTGTACGCAATTAATGCTGAGGGAACCAGCAATGTAGCAGAGTTTTGTCGTGAGATTGACTGTAAAATGCTATATGTCAGTACAGACTATGTGTTTGGTGATAATGAAGCTGCTCCGCACAAGGCAGATGATATAAATTATGAACCCTTAAACGTATACGGTAAGACAAAACTTTTAGGTGAGCTTGCTATAAAGGAAAAGCTTCAGAAATATTTTATAGTCCGTACTTCATGGTTGTTTGGTCAGAATGGCAATAACTTTGTAAAATCAATTCTAAATGCAGGAAAGAAATTCGGGAAAGTTTATGTTGTAGATGATCAGATAGGAACTCCAACTTATTCTATGGATTTAGCTGAGCTTTTGATAAATATGATACAATCGGAAAAATACGGCGATTATCACGCATCCAACGAAGGCGGATATATAAGCTGGTACGATTTTGCATGTGAAATTTTCAATCAGGCCGGCATTAAAACAAAAGTTTTTCCTGTAAAAACAGATGATTATACATGTACGAAGGTAAAAAGACCGTTTAACAGCAGACTTGACAAAAGTAAACTTATTGAAAATGGCTTTACTCCGTTGCCCCACTGGAAAGATGCATTAGAGCGGTTTTTGCCATCAATTAATATTGAATAAATAATAAGACGGGTTGAGTCGGCATATCTCGAAAGTATACCCAAAATCTTATAGTAACTA
>JAHHRS010000043.1 GCA_020025675.1 Oscillospiraceae bacterium | reverse complement strand
CTAAACCAAATGTCCCTTTTTTATTATACTTATTATTTCAGTGCAAACTGAGTTAGTTCAGCGTATACCTCGTCCGTCATATCATAGTCATAGAAAAGCTTGTAGTATTCGGAAACTTTCTCTTTAAGGTCATATTCTACATACTCAGGGTAAAGCAGCTGACCTAACCACAGCATTCCAAGGTATCTCTGCACAGATGGAGGAGAGGCAAGCCATCCGTAAGGCCCAAAAGGTGTTTTATAGAATTCTCCGTCCTTAATTGCCTTAAGCTGGCCCCATGAACCGTTATCTGTTTCTGATGAATCCTTTATGCTGTCATAAATGCTGTCAGGAGCAAAAATTATAACGTCAGGGTTCCAAAGGATGAGCTGTTCCATATCAATCTCATTGCCCATTCCGGATGATACCACGTCTGCAACCTCTGCCACATTTTTTGCCATCATGTTAATAGTCTCGGCATGGTAGGAACCCTCGGCCAAAACGTTCAGTCCTTTGTCTCCAAGGCAGTAAGCCAGCGTTTTGCGTTTGCCGTCGGCATCCACTTTTTCCATCATGGCTTCTACATCGGCATAACATTCTTCGCACCACTTGGCAAGAACCTCAGCCCTATCCTCTTTTCCTACCAGTTCTCCAAGCTTTCTAAATGCCTGGGGAGCTGTCTTTACAGTAGCATCAATGTGTACAAATGGAATACCTGTCTGCTCGGTGAGACCGTCAAGATCCTCGACCATACTCTTTTTTGCCTCGCCTAAGTCTATAACTATGTCCGGTGCGGCTGCAAGCAAAGCTTCAAGGTTCATGGAACCTTTACCGCCGTAGATTTGGCCCAGTTCAGGATAGTTTAAATATTTTTCAGGAATAAATTTTGCAGCTTCTTCTGAAAAAGCTGTGGAAAATCCTGCAAGAATATCAAAGCACACAGGGTAGGCATATATCTGGCTTAATGGTCCCGATACCGCAACCTTATTAATTTTAGCAGGTATAGTTACAGTTCTGCCGCAATCGTCTGTGTATTCTCTGCTTTCATCCTGAAGCTGCTCTTCAGGCTTTGCAGCTTCTTCCGTGGGATTTTCTGCAGGGGGCTGAGCAGGTTGCTGATCTGTTTTTCCGCATGCCGTAAATATGCCCATAGACATTATAAGGCAAAGCATTAGACACATGATTCTTTTCATTTGTGTTCTCCCTTCGTTTTCAAATTGTAGTAAAATACGATTTGCAAATTAATGCAACTTGCTCATATTATAACTTTGTCTTTGCCTTTTTGCAATATCTAATATAATATAATTTTCAAGTACATAAGGTATGTTAAAACTTTATCTGAGTACTATTAATTATATAATCAGATTCATGCCGCAGCTTGACTATATTTTAATTGCATTGCTAAAAGTTTAGCAATTTTTTGTGTCTGCGCGATTACCGGGCCGGGTTTTAGCGTCTAATCAGTCATATTAATTTTTTGAACAAATTGGGCAAAATGTCAGTTTTGCTGACATTTGTTATATTTGTCATGACACGGCATAGTAATTTGTATATTAAATACGACTGACACTTGTAAGAATGTAATTGCGTCTTTAAAAAGATTGTGTTATAATTGTGACAGCCTGTATGAATGTTGTAAATATGACGGACTTTGTCTGCTACAATATTAGTACAGAGTGAGAATATGTAAAATGACGTTCGATGCAACGGATTGACCCCAGCTTCATCGGCGTTAATTTTTGAAAAAACAGAAAGGATGTATTACATGGACGAAAAGTATTCCGCTTTATTTACTCCGTGGAAAATCGGCAATGTGGAAATTAAAAACCGCATTGTTCAGTGCTCAATGGGAGGTACCTCCCTGTTCGGCTGGATGGAGCCTAACCACCTTGACAAAGAGGCCGCATACTTTCTGCTCAACAGAGCACAGGACGGCGTTGGTCTTATCCTTCCCGGTATGCAGTGTGTTCGTGACCAGATGGGTATTCCCGGCAGACATTGGCTTTATCAGAATGATAAACTCTTTAAAGACCTGAAGGAGTATATGGTCGAGTTCCACAAGACCGGCGCAAAGCTCTTTATTCAGCTGGCTGCCGGTATGGGACGTTCCATGGCTATAAATGGCTGGATGAGTAAGGTCCACGAGAACAACTTCCTTAATAAACTTTTAAGCCCCATAGTTGACGTTCAGCTTTCATGTGCTTCATGCTCTCCCACTCCTAACCGTTGGGATGAAAACATCATTTCACATGAGCTGACTGTCAGCCAGATTAAGGAAATGGTAGAGGCATTCGGTCTTACCGCCAAGCGGCTGAGAGAAGCAGGAGTTGACGGTGTGGAAATACACGCTGTACATGAGGGATACCTGCTTGACCAGTTCACCATGAAGAACTGGAACTTCCGTACCGACCAGTACGGCGGTTCATTTGAGAACAGATTCCGCTTCCCCGTTGAGATTGTTCAGTGCATTAAGCGTATGGCAGGTAAGGACTTCCCTGTTTCCCTGCGTTACTCCGTTGTTTCCAAGACCAAAGGCTGGGGCAAGGGTGCTCTGCCTTACGAGGAAGATTTTGAAGAGTTCGGCCGTGACATGGAAGAATCTGAGAGAGCCGTTAAGTACCTCTCCGATGCCGGTTACGATATGTTTAACTGTGATAATGGTACCTACGATGCGTGGTACTGGGCACATCCCCCACAGTACATGCCCGATAACTGCAACCTCAAGTATGTTGAGCACATAAAGAAATTCACCGATAAACCCGTTGTCTGTGCCGGACGTATGGATCCTGTTGCAGGTGCTCAGGCAGTTGCAGAAGGCAAACTTGACGGCGTTGCTATCGCACGTCAGAATTTGGTTGACCATGAGTGGGTACATAAGATTATGGAAGGACGTCAGGACGAGATTAAGCCCTGTATCCGTTGCCATAACGGCTGCTTTAATATGTCCAAGTTCAAAGGCACACCTAACCTTCAGAGCATGGATGACTCACTGCATCTTGCCCGCTGTGCCTTGAACCCCACTACTATGCAGCACAACAAGTACAAGATAGTTCCCACCAGAAAGCCCAAGAAAATCGCTGTTATCGGCGGCGGTATCGGCGGCATGGAATCAGCTATCGTACTTACTCAGCGTGGACATCATCCTGTTATCTTTGAAAAGAGCGGCGAACTTGGCGGCCTGTTCCTGACTGCTTCCGCTATGAGCTTCAAGGAAAACGATAAGGACCTTATTGCATGGTACATAAGAGAAGTTGAGAAGCTCGGTATTGAGGTTCACCTCAACTCTGAAGTTACCGACTTTGGTACACTCAAGGGCTTTGACGAAATTATCGTTGCTACCGGTTCTGTTCCCAGAACTATGCCCGGTATTAAGAACTTTGACAAGACCATCAACTTCACTCAGCTCCTTAAGGACAAACAGCCCGTGGGCGATAAAGTTCTCTTTATCGGCGGCGGTCAGTCCTCATGTGAGGCAGCTTATGACCTGATTCTTCAGGGCAAGCACCCCATTATCGTAGAGTATGCCCCCGACCTTATTGCAGCTCAGGCTACCTGTCTTGCTAACACCTCCTTCCTGAGAGATGCTATGGAGTATCATAAGGTACCTGTTTACCTTGAGCACACCGTTTCTGCTATTGCTGACGATGGCAAGTCTGTTGTTGTCAGAAGCAATAAAACCGGTGATACATTCACGGTAGAGTGCGATGATATAGTAAACGGCGTTGGCTTTGTTCCCACTCCTCTGGGCGGCAAAAATGCTAAGGGCGTTCACAGAGTCGGTGACTGCGTTGCTATCGGCAACCTGCGTACCGTTATCTGGCGCGCTTGGGATGTTGCAATGAAGTTATAATCCGCCGACAAACTATTAAAAGTCTTATAAAAAATGCAATCGGCAGTATCCGTCTTTTTGGATACTGCCGAATTTTATTTAATTTTAAGACCTTCAGTTTGTACGGGTGATTATTAAGCACTTACAAATTAACTGTAATTTTGTAAAAATTCGGAGCAAACGACAAATCGTTTGCTCCCACATGGTATGCCCGACAAGATTCGAACTTGCGACCTTTGGAGTCGGAGTCCAACGCTCTATCCAGCTGAGCTACGGGCACATAGACTATGATGCTTTGAAATTACAATGTTTACATTGCAGATGTAATTTGATATAATGACTACACCAGCAAAACCTTTGTTATTATATCAGAGAACTCAGTTAAAGTAAATAGCTCTTTTAAATTAATTTAAGACACAAAATATAGCTCATTACCTGCTTTTAAATGGAGGAATAGATATGAAAAAAATCAGGCTTGGAAAAACCGGTCTTATGGTCACAAAAATGGCTATGGGGTGTTTGCCTGTCCAGCGCTGTAATGATGAATATGCTGTTAAACTGTTGAGGGCAGCATATGAGGGCGGCATTAATTATTTTGATACTGCCAACAGCTACACAGACAGCGAAAAAAAGATCGGCATGGCTCTTTCTGATGTCCGTGAAAACATTATTATCTCCACAAAAAGTGAAGCCCGAGACAAAAAAGGTGTGCTCGCTCACATTGAAAACAGCCTCCGTACCATGAAAACCGATTATATTGACCTGTTCCAGTTTCACCAGGCTCCGGAGCTTCCGGATATAAACGACCCGGACGGTGCCTTTGCCGGTGCTCTTGAAGCAAAAAAACGTGGATGGATAGGTCATATAGGCTTAACAACTCACAGCATAGATGTTGCGGAAGGCTGTATTGAGTCCGGGAACTTTGAAACTCTTCAGTTTCCGTTTTCCTACATTTCAAGTGAACGTGATCTGTCTCTTGCTAATAAGTGCAGGGATGCCGATATGGGTTATATAGCCATGAAGGGGCTTGCAGGCGGTATTCTCACAAATGCCCGTGCATGTGCCGCATTTATGAACAGCTATGACAATGTGGTACCTATTTGGGGCATACAAAAGTTGGAAGAACTTCAGCAATGGCTTGAACTTGCTGAGGAAGAGCCGCAGATGGATGAAGAGATGGAAAAGTTCATCCATAAAGAACGCGAGGAGCTGGCCGGCTCTTTTTGCCGCAGCTGTGGTTACTGTATGCCCTGCACAGTGGGAATTGATATTAGAAACTGCGCCCGTATGAACATGCTGCTTCGCCGTTCCCCATGGCAGCAGTATATGACAGACGAATGGCGTGAAAAAATGGAGAAAATTGAAGACTGTGTCGGCTGTGGTAAATGCAGCAGCAGATGTCCATACAAACTGGATACTCCAAATCTTCTTAAATACATGTTAAAGGACTACAGAGAATTCTATGAAGCACACAAAAACCTTATTTAAAAAGCCGAGCAAAATAATTACACGCTTTGTATTGCTTACTATTTGCCTAACCATGCTTTTAAGTATGAGCGGATGCGGTGAGTCTAAAATGAGTCAGAAGCAGGTTTTCGCTATGGATACAATTATGACTCTCACCGCATACGGCAAGAATGCAGAGGAAGGGCTTAATGCGGCTCAGCAGGTAATCAGTTCCCTTGATGTTATGCTTGATCCCGAACTTCCTACCAGCACTACATATGCTATCAATAATGCAGAAGGAGAAAACATCGCAGTCTCCGGTCAGATAGCTAAAATGCTAAGCACTGCTCAGCATGTATACAAGCAGAGTGGCGGAGCACTTGATTTATCACTATATCCTGTAGTAAAGCTCTGGGGATTTATTGACGATAAATTCTATCTCCCAAGTGAAGAGGAGATACAGGCCGAGCTTCAAAAGCTCTGCTTTGATAAGCTTATTCTGACCAGTTTCCCTGCCTCCGGTTCCTTTGCTGTATCACTGCCCGCCGGCGGTCAAATTAGTTTCGGAGCAGTTGCAAAAGGATGTGCCGCTGAAAATGCTGTTGAGGCAATGCGTCTTTCAGGTGTTACCAGCGGTATAGTGTCTCTCGGAGGTAATGTTCAGACTTTGGGCCTTAAACCTGACGGTTCCAACTGGAATATAGCTGTTCAGGACCCCAATAACCCGGCAAGTCATCTTGGTGTTTTAAGTCTGGGTGAGACTGCCGTTGTAACCAGCGGCTCATACCAGCGTTATTTTGACGGTATAGACGGTAAGACCTATCATCACATTATAAATCCTGCTACCGGCTACCCCGCAGAAAGCAATTTACTTTCTGTTACTATCGTCTGTAATGACGGAACTATGGCCGACAGTCTTTCAACCGCCATGTTCGTTTTAGGTGAGACAAAAGCTCTCAACTACTGGCGTGAAAACGGCGGTTTTGAGATGATTTTAGTAAAAAAAGATAACACCATTATATGTACTAAGGGACTTATGGAGAAATTTACCCTTTCAAACAATAACTATACTCTGAAATACAGTGAATAAAATGCTTGATTTAAACTCTGATGTCAGATATTTAAAGGGAATAGGTGAGAAAAAGGCGCAGGCGTTAAATAAGCTTGGCGTCTTTTCTCTCTATGACCTTATTTCTTTTTTCCCTCGGAAGTATGAAGACAGAAGTAAATATAAAACCATAGCTCAATGTCAAAACGGTGAAAACGTATGCGTCCGGGCATTGGTGGCAAATGAGCCTTCCCTTGAAACGGTAAGGACAGGAAAGAGTCTTCTAAAGCTAAAAGTCGCCGATGAGAGTGGAATACTGAATATTACATTTTTTAACAGGCCATATGCAAAAAACCAGCTCCTTAAAGGCGAATGCTATATTTTCTATGGCAAAATTGATATTATGGGTTCAAGGAAGTCAATGACGAACCCGATATTTGAAAAGGAATTGGGAGAGCGAAAGCTTACCGGAAAAGTTTTCCCCATCTATCCCCTTACGAACGGCATAAGTCAAACTGACTTTATTAACGGTGTAAGGCAGGCACTTGATAACTGTCTTGATTATATACCTGACGTTCTCCCTCAAAGTGTCTCTCAAGAGGAAAAGCTATGTCAATTGCGCTATGCCTACGAAAACATACATTTCCCCTCTGATTTTATAGCCTTGGAGCTTGCCAGAAAGCGTCTTGTATTTGAAGAACTTTTTGTTCTGTCATGTGCTTTGAGCAGTATACGTAAAAGCAGGATGAAAAATCCCGGAATAAAAATGCACATAGCCGATTTAGAGGAGTTTTACAGCTCTCTCCCCTTCTCCCCAACGGGCGCACAACGGCGTACTGTCATGGAGGCAGTTGAGGATATGTGCTCGGGACATGAAATGAACAGGCTTTTGCAGGGCGATGTCGGCAGCGGTAAAACGATGGTGGCCGCCGCTTTAATTTGGTTTTGCCGCAAAAACGGATTTTCAAGCGCTTTCATGGCTCCTACCGAAATACTGGCTAATCAGCATTATGAAACTCTCAATGCCTTTTTATCTCCCTTTGGCATCAGGACCGGACTTTTAACAGGCTCTATGACGGCTAAGGAAAAAAAAGCTGTAAAACAGAATCTTTTGAACGGTGAATATGACCTTATAATAGGCACTCACGCCCTTTTCAGTACAGATGTTCAGTATAAAAATTTAGCTCTGATTATAACTGATGAGCAGCATCGTTTCGGTGTAAATCAGCGCTCAGCTCTTATAAGCAAAGGCCGTAATCCTCACGTTCTGGTCATGTCTGCAACTCCTATCCCCCGCACTCTTGCGCTCATACTTTACGGCGATTTGGATATTTCTATAATAGATGAATTGCCCCCCGGCCGCCGGAAGATAGATACATTTGCAGTTGACGAAAGTTACAGACAGAGGCTCAATAACTTCATATTAAAACTCACCGCTGAGGGGCGGCAGGTATTTGTAGTTTGTCCAATGGTAGAGGAAAATGAAGAATTGCCGATTAAGCTTAAATCTGCCCAGGAACACGCAAAAGAACTGTCTTCCCTTTTCCCCCATTTGAAAACCGCATGTGTACACGGAAAAATGAAAGCAGTTGACAAAGAGAATATAATGTCTGCCTTTGCAAAGGGTGATATAGATATTTTAGTTGCCACAACAGTCATTGAAGTTGGCGTTGATGTACCAAACGCAGCACTAATGATAGTAGAAAATGCGGAACGCTTCGGACTAAGTCAGCTCCACCAGCTCCGTGGCCGTGTAGGACGTGGGCCATATAAAAGTTATTGCATCCTTGTCTCAAATTCAGACAGTGAGGAAACAAGGGCACGTCTTTCTATCATGCACAAAACCAATGACGGCTTTAAAATTTCAGAGGAGGATTTACGTCTTCGTGGTCCCGGTGATTTCTTTGGTTCACGTCAGCACGGACTGCCGGAAACCCATATAGCTGATTTGGGTGCAGATACCCAAATTCTTCGGCGGGCTCAAGCCGCCGCAGAATCTCTTTTGGAAAAAGACCCTGAACTTAGATTACCCGAAAATTGTGCATTAAAAGAACGTATAGAGCGACTGTTTAAAGACAGCTCTGACAGCTTTAATTAAAAAAAGGAACCCTAACGGGTTCCTTTTTTGCAGCTTTAAAATTATTCTAATGTTTCAAGGCAGGTTTTAATTACCTTGACTGCGCCGTCAACACCAAGTTTTCCGCTGTTAATGCACAAATCAAAATTCTGTGCGTCACCCCAAGCCTGATCGGTATAATACTTATAATAGCTTGAGCGGTCTTTATCAACTTCTTTAATAAGCTTTTTGGCCTGATCTGCGTTTAAGTCTTTGCGCTTCATAATAGTTTTTATACGGAAATCCTCATCCGCCATAATAAAAACTTTAAGTACATCTTTACGCTTTCTAAGTATATAGTCAGCACAGCGACCTACAAAAATACTGTTTCCCTCATCAGCCAGTTTTCTAATAGTATCAAACTGAACGGAAGCAACCTGCATACTGAGCCTGAAATTCTCATGTATTCCCATATCGTACATTCCCATATAGTGGGATGTTGGGAAAATGTATGGTGAAACCCGCTTTTCATCGTTTGAGTCAAAAATCTCCTTGCTAAAGCAGGAATTTTCTGCCGCACGATCAACAATTTCCTTGTCATAGCAGGTATATCCAAGCTCTTCTGCCAAGGCTCTGGCAATGTCACGGCCATTGCTGCCATGCTGTCTGCCGACGGTAATAATCATTATCCAACGCTCCTTTCAATGCTTTTTTTAGCTTTATATCTTATCTATATTTTACCTTTTTCAGGAGCAAATTTCAAGTATATATTTTTTGCATTTTACTTTATATTTCCGCTTCTCTTCTGCATTTTTTCATCGCTCTTATGAAGGATAGGCGAAATTCTCTTATAAAGAAGCACTGTAATAACAGACACAACAGCACCCTTCAGCAGGTTAAACGGTACAACTGCAAAAAGTACCAGCGTACTAACGCTGTTTATAGCACCGTTTACCTTGTTGCCCATATCTATTATAACATCCAAAGGCATTCCGAAAAGCTGTGAGAACTTAGGAATAAGGTATACGGCGTTAAACAGACTTCCGAATATTGTCATAATAACAGTACCCACAATAAGTCCTATTATGGCGCTTTTTTTACCGGGTTTAGCATGATATATAACGCTGGCGGGCAAAACCATAGCGCATCCCACAAAGAAGTTTGCAAAGTCACCGACAAAGGCAGTTGTAGTGCCTTTTAGCAGAAGTTTAATAAAAACCTTTAAAAGCTCTGCCACAACACCTGCCACAGGTCCGAGGTAAAAAGTGCAGATGAGAACGGGTATTTCACTCAGGTCCAGCTTATAGAATCCCGGCGCAAAAAAGAGCGGTATTTCAATAAGCATTAAGACACCGGCCATTGCGGCAAAAATTCCGGTATAACTTATGTAATGGGTGCTTGAAAAAAGTTTTCTGTCTTTACACAGATATTTTTCAAACATGGCGGCTATTATAATAATACCCGCAAAAATTCCAAGACATGTGAGAACGAATTTTAAGTTTTCCATAACTTCCTCCAAAAAAAATGCCCGAAGATCATAAATCTTCGGGCATAAAATGTATAAAATAAAGAGCTCAAAAATTTAGCTCATTATCTTCTCTCATCCAGACTATACTGTCGGTACCGGAATTTAACCGGTTCATGCCTTTCGGCTTGCGGACTTTACCGCCGGTCGGGAATTAAACCCTGTCCTGAAGATGTTTTAATTATAGCACTACAATATTATTTTGACAAGTACCTTTTTTTATCTTAAAATGAAGAAATGAAAAAAGCTGTACAGAGGAGAAATACAATGTATAACAGAGAACTATGCTGCTGCTTTACCGGTCACAGACCTGCTAAGCTGCCTTGGGGCCTCAACGAGGAAGACGAACGGTGTCTAGCTTTAAAGGAAACGCTGTCCCGGCAGCTTATTAGTATATATGAAAGTGGATACAGGTATTTTATATCCGGTATGGCTATCGGCTGCGATATGTATTTTGCGGAGGCAGTTTTAGCGCTCCGGGAAATACACAGCGATATACGCCTCCAAGCTGCCATTCCCTGTGGCACTCAGCCTGACAGGTGGGTCAAAAGTCAGCGAATACGATATAACAGGATAATAGATGCCTGTGATTATTTGAAGGTATTGCAGACAAATTACACTCCTGACTGCATGATGCGGCGCAATCGATACATGGTGGATAATTCCTCTCTGCTGCTTGCCTGCTATGATGGAAAACCCGGCGGAACCATGAACACCATTGTCTATGCCAAAAGACACGGGGTAAAAACAATTATAATTGATTTATAGAAAGACGGAAATTAAGCTTACCTCTTCAGTCAATAATGATTTTTAACAATTGGCCTGAATCTTTGGCAATAATATCAGCCCCTGCTTCATCTAATTCACCAGGAGCTGCGTAGCCGTATTTCACACCTATGCACGGAAGATTGCATTTGTGTGCGCCTATAACATCGTACTTTGTATCACCAACCAGCACAACACTCTCATCCTTAACTCCGAATTTCTCAAGAGCAGCTTTTATAACCTCGTCCTTTTTTCCGTGGCCGCCGTCAGGCTGACTGCCGCAGATAACCTCAAAATATTCTATAATACCCTCTTTTTCCAAAAGATGCTCAGCCATATGCTGAGGTTTAGATGTTGCAATTCCAAGGCGCTTTCCTGCCTTCTTTAAATCATCCAACAGTTTGGGAATCTCTGGGAATACTCTGCTTTCGTAAATACCAAGGGAATTATAGCGTTCACGGAAATCTTTAATTACGCTCTTAGTTTCTTCATCATTAAATCCGTATACTTCCGGCAGTTTTTCTGCAAGAGGAGGGCCTGCAAAGCAGCACAGCTTGCTAAGCTCTTCCTCTATTCCATGTTTCTTAAGAGCATACTGCATACATTTGGTTATTCCCTCAATGGTATCATATATGGTTCCGTCAAAATCAAAAAGAATTATATCGTACATTCTTTCCCACCTTTCCGGGAAATTATATACTGTGGTTTATTGATTGTCAATCATGGAAAAATAAGCATAGAATGACATAGCTTTTATTGAAGAGGTGCGACATGAATTACAGTTATTTTTTAGGTTCTAACTCTAAAGACGGTTTTTACTCACTCTATAACAGCTTTCCTCCTAAACAAAACGATTTTCTGCATATTATAAAAGGAGGCCCCGGCAGCGGCAAATCAAGCTTTATGCGTAAAATAGCTTTGAAGGCTGAAGAGCTTGGATATACGGTTCACTATATTCTCTGTTCCGGTGATCCCGGCTCTCTTGACGGGGTATACATACCCGAGGTAAATCTTGCCTTTGTGGACGGGACGAGTCCTCATCCAAGAGAGCCGGAGGTCTACGGTGTTAACTCCGACTACATCCATCTGGGTCAGTTTTTTAAAAATAATCTCAGTGACAGCGAGAAGTCTTATGTTAACCAGTATACCAAAGGATACAGGCAGAAATACGCTGAGGCCTATCATCTTCTGTCTTCTGCAGTCTCGGTAAAAAATGCGGTTCTTCCCGAAATCTACGGTGACAAGGAAAAAGCATCCGTGCAGCGAAGAATCGACGGAATACTCAATAGAAACTCTATAAAATTTGAAAGGCGGAAAGCCCCTGTCAGCAAGCGCTTTTTAAGTTGTGTAGGCTGCTACGGAGATTACAGGCTTAATACCGAAATTGAAAAGTTATGTAAACTCGTTTACCAGTTTGATAATCAATTTGGCGGAGCAAATATGGCATTAAAATATGCGGCACAGTGCGGAAAGGAACGGGGCGAAGAAATGATTTTATGTCCTAACCCCATTAGCCCCGAAAAGCTCTCAGCAGTTATTTTCCCGAGTAAAGATATAGGCTTTACAGACGGCAGCTGGGAACTGCCTAAATCAAGACACCTTCACATTGATAACGTTTTGCCCGGTGAACTTTGTTCGCTCATCCGTCCTCAGCTCAGAGATGCAGAAAAAATTCAGAAGAAGATAATGGAGCTTGCGTATAAAAAATTAGGTGAAGCTAAGGACATTCACGACCTGCTTGAAGAACAGTATAAATCTCATATTGACTTTGACTCACTCAACGAATATACAGAGCAGTGTATAAAAGAGTTTTTTTCATAAAATTGCAAAGCATAAAGGGGCTTTCCTTTGTGAAAGCCCCTTTATGTATTACAAAAGGCGGCTGTAAAAATACAGCCGCCTTTCACAGTTATAATCCAATTATTATAGTTTTTTAAGTATTTCCTGTACGCACTGCAAAGATCAGATTTTTAGAAAATTAAAGCATAAACTTCTGATACTTAAGTATATCAGCAGCAGCAAAATCTGCATCCGAGAGGACCAAGGCAAACATTAGCCGCACACATAGTGAGACAAAGCCTGTCTAAACCTATGGCGGTAGAATAGCCGGTAGTATAGGTATCATAAAAATCTCCGCCGTTTTGAAGCTGATCCAGCAAGCTACGGTACTCATTATTATTGGGTTCCATAGCAACTGCCTTTTTTGCGGCTTCAAGGGCGGCTATTTTATTGCCCATATACATATTAGCAACTGCATTCATATAGTACCATCTGCCGTCCCGCTCGTTTGCCGGCACTCCGGAAAGTGCGTTAAGAGCTTCCTTATACATACCGTTTCTTATATAGCTCTTAGCCGCAGTATACTCGCTTCGCTCTTGCTGCTGATATTGGTTCCAGTTATTACCCCATCCGTAATATGTGCTTCCGCCATACTGCTGGTATTGACCGGACTGTCCGTAGGAATTGTTCTGCTGAACATATCCATTTTTTATCTGGTCATATGCGGCATTAATATCATTCATTTTCTGAGCGGCAGTAGGGTCGTTAGGGTTGAGATCCGGATGATATTTTTTTGTAAGCTCCCTATATGCTTTTTTTATCTCTTCATCAGAGGCGTTGGGAGAAACGCCAAGAACTTTATACGGATCCTGAATCATCTGAGGGTCCTTTCTTCTCGCTGTATTTTCTGTTGAACCGTACCCATAGTCCGGAACACAGAATATTCTGCATAATCCCCAAATCTAAAATAAGGGGCAAACGGTCAAAGTACATAAGACATTCGCCCAGAGTCATTTTAAGAATGTCCCTGAAGCGATCCTCATTATCACTTAAACCGTAATATTGTCTGAAAGGGTTGTATCTGTTTCGTGCAGTGTCGGAGGGAAGGTCAAGGCAGGCGTCCATAATATATATAAATCTGCCCAATTGTCTTCCCATATGTCTAAGACAGTCGCTCCACCTGTCCTCTTTGTAAACAAGTGCTTCTGCCATTAAATCTCCAAAGGTATCAGCAGCGGTATCGGGAGACTCAATTCCGGCTTTTTCAATTTTACTCAAAGCTTTTATTGATTCTTCCATTGCTTTGCACTGCCTCGGATAGAGAGCTGAAATTTTTTCATATGCCGGTGTCATCATTTTGGCCTGTGAAAGAGCAATAAGATTGCCGTCATCTTTCCAGTCATCCAAACATTTATGGTATGCAAGAGCTAAGTTCATGTCCGCCCCATAGTCGGTTGCCTCACTTTGCCACCAATCTCTTGCCCCTATGGGGTGTACCGGACATGTATCGGTTCCGCTTGTTTCCTCCGGCTCATAAAGAGAATTAATGAGAAATACAAGGAAGGCCATGTCGTAGTTCAGAACAAATCTGGCAAGTCCGCCATGTCTCTCTTTAAGACTTCGGCACAGACCGCAATAACACGCCTTATAGCGTTTTTGCTGTTCCTCCGTTAAAAATTCAAGGGAGGCAGTGAGATAGCCAAACATATCAGGTCTTTCCCTCGAAAGAAGTGCCGCACTTGCGGCATACTATTTTAATTTTACCCTTTCCTCTGGGAACTCTCAAAGTAGTTCTGCAGCTTGGGCAGGTAAAAAACTTATAGTCATGACGCTGTATCCAGCGCTCATGGCGCATATGAATAAAACCTGTGACTTTAAGCTTGAGGCGAATAAACTTTCCGTTTTCCTCCCTGCGCTTATAAACATTTCTTGAAAACATTCTGAAATAAATGAATATAAGCAGCAAAAACACTAATGGATATAAATATCTGCCTATGCTTTCTGCGAATATGCCGGCCAAAAGCAGAAGTATTACATCTACTACAAGCAAAAATAAATTGAGCTGGTCATTGCCGTTTCTTCCGGCCATGAACCTTGCCATACGTTCCTTCATGTTCTCACCTTTAAATATTTTTTCTAATTCTTCATTTTATCACAATCCAAGGCCAAAACATCAAGAATTTGTTAACTTAAGTAAATTTTATTTTGTTTTTTCAGAGAGAGCTCTATAATTTTTTCGCAGAGTTCAGGATAAGTCATTCCCTCCACAGCTGCGGCCTTGGGGATAAGACTGTTAGGGGTCATTCCGGGTAAAGTATTAACTTCAAGGCAGAATGCCCTTCCCTCTTTATCCAGCATAAAGTCTACTCTTGAGTATACGGAAAGTCCAAGTGCTTTATGTATTTTAAGGGCGTATTTGCTTAAAAGTGCTTTTTCTGCATCACTAACAGGTGCCGGGCAGAGTTCTCTCGCTCCCTTATCACCGTTTTGATACTTTGCTACATAGTCAAAGCTCATTCCTTCAGGGGGAACAATTTCAATTGGGCACAGGCATCTGTCATCAAAAACAGGAACGGTAAGCTCACGCCCCTGTATTTTTTCCTCAATTATCACTCTGTTTCCGTATTTTAAAATATCTCTCAGAGCGTAATCCAGTTCATCTTTTGTTTCGGGAAGAGAAACGCCTATGGACGAGCCTCCCCCAACAACCTTTACAACGCATGGAAGGTTCAGACTTTCTCTGAGCTTCGGAATGTCTTCTGCAGAATATGTGATTTCCTGCCATTTTGGCGTTGGAACTCCGCAGCTCTCCATTATTCGCTTTGCCATAGCCTTATCCATGGCAATTCCCGAGCTAAGTGGGTCAGAGCCTGTGTATGGAACACCAATAAGCTCAAGGGCAGCCTGAATTTTACCGTCCTCCCCGTCCTGACCGTGCAGCCCAAGGAAAACACAGTCAGCAAGAGCGCATATCTCCAACACATTTTTTCCAAGCCTTGAAGGGCTTTTAAACTTTCTGGATTTCTTTACAGCTTCAATATCGGGAACTTCTGTTTCAATAGCCACATCTTCACAAAAACCATCCGGAGTGTTAAAGGCATCTTCCAGATTTCCTTTATAATTCTCAAGTCCCATAAACATGTCAACAAAAATTGCCTTGTGTCCCCGTTCTCTTAAAGCTCTGCACACAGATGTACCGGATACAAGAGATACATGGCGTTCGGTACTAATACCTCCGCTCAAAACAACTATTTTCATACGCTATTTTTCCTTTCACCATATAAAAAACAGGAAAAAACGGCCCCGGCGCCTGCCGCGGGCCGTTTAAGGTCTTTCTCACCTAATAAGCATAGGAGTTATCTTAAGGTATTCCTCAAGAGGTGCATCATTTAGGCACAGTTCTATTATTTCTCTGCCCATGGGGTCAAGGTCGTCGGTAATAAACTGACGTATTTCTTGCTTAAAATAGTCCGTCAGAATCTTTGCACCAACATCATATCCCTCAAGTCCCAACTTTGACTGCATCTCAGGTCTTAAGAATGTCTGTCTCACATACTGTCCATCCATCTTCATTTCGTCCAGAGAGTAGCCGAAAATTGGGCAGCGGGCAGGAACAAGGTGTTTAGCCTTTACCCTTCCGCCCTTTCTCGCCAGATATTCTCTGGTGAGCCATTCACCTGCAAAGCCCACATGGTAGGCACCTATATGCTGGTTTGGAATAAGTATGTTCATAGTCTTTGGAGTATCTACAAGCTGATGGAGAAGCATATTTGCCTGAGTTACCTTTTTACCGGTGGAGAATGGCCAATAAGAACCTACTCCCTCGCTTTTAAGTTCGTTTCCTGCTGTATCGGAAATAGAAGGATTCTTAAATCCGCGGGGTGAAACCAGACGCCAAAGCCATGCAATAGACGTAGGCACTATCTGCATAAGGCCCATAACTCCGTAGCTTGGATTATCCTTTGTAGCCGGCGGCATACGAACACCGAATGAGCGGACATTAACTTCCTGAGGCTCATTTCCCGGCATTATATTTTCTATCATGTCACGTGGAATAATTACTCTGGGGTTTGAGCAGCGTGAGCCGTCCGAATTCAAAACATGCTCCCAGATTAGGCATGTAGCTCCCGGCACACCGTCCATATTGAAAAATTCCAAAGGCTCAGGGGGATGAATGCTTATTCTCTCATACTGAGGGTTCATGCCGTAGCTGGTATCACCATCCATACGCAGAAACCACCCGTTCTCGGCATCCGCTATAACAAGGCGCTTTGAGTCATTCTGAATATCCGTCCTTGCGATAACCATATCGTCGGCAATTGGGTGTATCTTACAGCTTTCTCCAAAGTTCAGGTAATACTTTTCACCGGTAACAGTGTGGGTGCCCAGTAAAATTCTGCCATCCTCTTTTTGAAGTTCTTCCAGCATTTCGCTTTTTCCGCCGCCGGAAGCACCCTCGTGCATAAATACGACCTCGTTTTCATATGGTGACTCCACCATTGCAGCGGAGGCATGGTTTGTTATCCATCCCTCATGCTCACCTATATCCAAAAGGATAGAGAACACACCCTTCTTGGCAGAGGGGCCGGGATACAGGTTATATGAAAAGACTTCATGCAGCTCCTCTGAGCGATTGTGAACAACCACCTGTTTACCCTTAAAATGGGTGTATCTGAAAGGCGGTGCCACATATATTATAGCTCTGGGTTTAAAACCGGGCTGCACATCATAAACACTGACAAAGCCCTGCATATTTGCAATGGAGAGGGCAAAAAAAGCGGCATTCTTCGGGCATATCATTAGGCTGTCATATCCGTAATACTTACCGCCGGAATGGAAAGGAAGGATTATAAGCTGCTGTTGTGAAAGCCACTGCATAGTTTCCTCTCTTAAAATTGAGAAATCATAGCCGTATACATCTTTAAATCTTGGCTTATCGGTAGGCAGGTCATCACCTATGCGCATACAGTCCGGGTCACGCCGGCGCATATAGTCTTCCATGTAATTTACTACCGGACCGTTCTTGCAGCGGACAACTTCAGCCGCATTAAATATACCTTTTCCCGGGATTGGGTATACTACGTTATATTTTGAGCTGTGGGTAGGTCCAAAACACATTTCCACAAGCTGAGCCTTAGTCTCCGGAAAGCACAGCACTTTGCATTTGCTTAATGCGTTATACAAATCTTCCGGCAGAGAATATTTTTTCATATATGCGTGAGAATACATCAAATCGCTCCTTTGCAAGCTTTGTAGCGTTTACACCGTCAGGTTTAAGCTTAATTATTTTTTTTACCGTCTCCACACAGCTCTTTT
>JAHHRS010000042.1 GCA_020025675.1 Oscillospiraceae bacterium | reverse complement strand
GAAGATCAGGTGGCTGCCGTATATCAGGCATTTGGGGTTAAACGGGGAGATGTTATTGAGCTCTCTGTAACAAATGCCGAGGAAAGAGAATATCTTGAAGGCTATGTGCCTGAAAATCTAATAGGCACCCGTTCTATATCCTGCGTATATGTAGAGCTTCTGGATGAAGGCTCAGGTATGGATGTTACTACCAGTAATATAAACTGGGTTACTGCTGAAATGTACATAAGCGCTCTTGCCACTGCCGGAATTACCGATGCGAAAATTGTTGTTGCAGCTCCGTTTGAAGTCTCCGGAACAGCTGCTCTCACCGGTGTATATAAGGCATACGAGGATATGACAGGTAAAAAACTTGACGATTTAGCAAAGCTTGTCAGCACTCAGGAACTGACCATTACAAGCGATCTTGCAAGAGAAATCGGCTCCATGGACTCTACAAGCATTGTTAATGACCTTAAGCTGATGCTGGATGAAACAGCAACCATGAGTGATGAAGAAATTAAGGAACAGGTTGTGGAAATAGCGGGCAGATATAATGTTAAGCTTACAGAAAAGCAGTTAAATCAGCTTGTATCTCTCTGCCGCTCCCTTGAAGGACTGGATGCAGACCAGCTGAAAGCCAGTGTTCAGAAGGTTCAGGATACACTAAATAAGGTTTCTGACGCTAAAACAACAGTTGTTGGATTTGTACAGACAATTAAAAAGGCTGTTGAGTCTGTGAAGAGCTTCTTCCAAAGAATAGGTGATATAATAGGACTCAGCTGATAATAGCTTAAACTAATCCGGGATTACTTTGATAATCCCGGATTTTTATAACTTATGTAAACATAAATAACTAAAACAGTTTACATAACAATGAACAATTTAATGGGAAAAAATTAAAATAGTTATGTGAATTAAAATAATTAAAATAGTTTACATAACTGCGCATAAAACGACTAAAACAGAGTGGAAGTAAAGAATTTGAAAGCAAGATAAATAAATTATGTAAACGATAATAATGAAAATAGTTAACATAACAATAACAAACCTGTAATACTAAACAGATAATATTTAATACGCATTATGTTAACTTAATTTATATGTATTATATGTAGACATAAGATCGGAATAAACAAATTATAAGTATTATAAAAATTTAAGCAATAAAAAATGCCGAAGCAGCTGTAATCAAAAGCTGTACTCGGCATTTATTTAAACTTATTTTTTCATCTCCTGAGCAGGAGTCCAAGTGTCAATATGTTTAGGCATCCAACCATCAGGAGGATTGGTTTCCTTAAATTGACCGTCCATTTTGCGGTAACCTATTCTCATCTGGCTTATACGCCAAAGCCCGTCATCGCAGAGACGAAAGTCATCACAGTATACAGAGTAATTCTGTACGGTATAGTTATCAGAATCTTTATATGTGTGGTGATCTTCATAGAGGAATATACCACGGGCGGTGTTATCGTCAATGAGCCATACAAGAGGCTGATGACTCATGTGCATGGTACACATGTTACGGTTTACAAACTTCGATCGCAAAGCCTGATCCTTTCCGCTTATGTCTTGCTCTCCAAAGCAGTTATAAACAAAGTCGCTTGTAAACAGGTCCGCAGCATACTCTTCTTTCTTCATATCCATGCACCAGTAGTAATAATACTGTGTTTCTATAATCTTATGAATTTTGCACAGAGTTTCGGGGGTGCACTGCTGACAGCGGGATTTCTGCATAACTTCAACAACCAAAGCTTTAATCTTAGGGTCAAACTTCATTACATGCATAACACACACTCCCTTTCAGAATATGTTTTTTAAATTCTTTTCCACTTAACGCCGTGGGGTATATCGGTAAGCTCTATGCCACGTTCTTTAAGTTCATCACGAATTTTGTCGGCTTCTGCAAAATTCTTGGCTTTCTTAGCATCCTTTCTGGCAATGATAAGTGCATTTATCTCCTGGTCCTCAGTGCCGTCTTCGGAAATAATGGTAAATTCTCCGGCTTTAAGCTGCTCTTTTTTAAGCTCCACGCGTTTAATCTCAGCTTTTTTAATAAGATCAAGACTGAGGACTCTGTCAAAATCGGCAAGAGCCGCAAGCTTTGTAAAGTCGTTTGTGTTGTATTTTAGAACATCATAGAGTGCAGTTATTGCTAAGGAAGAGTTAATGTCGTTATCAAGTGCAGCTGTAAATTTACTCTTGAGAGCGGCAAAAGCGTCCTCATCCATTTCTCCCTCATCAGGTTTCAGGGCTGCAATTTTAGCTATCAGTTTGTTGTAGCTCTTCTGTGAGTTGTCCAGATTTTCCCAAGTAAATACAAGACTCTTTCTGTAATGGCTCTGGAGGCAGAAGAAGCGGTATGCCAGAGGGTCAAAACCTTTTTCTTCCAGCAGAGACACAGTGAGAAATTCTCCGCTGGATTTTGACATTTTGCCGCCGGAGGTATTGAGATGCATAACGTGCATCCAGTAATTGCACCATTTGTGTCCTAAATATGCCTCAGACTGTGCAATTTCGTTGGTATGGTGAGGAAAAGCGTTATCTATTCCGCCGCAGTGAATGTCCAGATCTTCACCCAAATGCTTCATAGATATGCCTGAGCATTCAATGTGCCATCCGGGATAGCCAACACCCCATGGAGAATCCCATTTAAGCGCCTGATCTTCAAACTTAGATTTTGTAAACCAGAGTACAAAGTCGTTCTTAGAGCGCTTGTTTAAGTCCTCCTCAACACCTTCGCGGACACCTACACTCAGATCATCGGCGTTAAAGTTGTTGAAAACATAGTATTTTTCAAGCTTTGAAGTGTCAAAGTAAACATTACCGCCGGCAAAATAAGCATAGCCTGTGTCCATTAGTTTTGAAATTATTCCAATATATTCGTCTATGCAGTGAGTAGCGGGCTCTACAACGTCAGGAGTCTTAATGTTAAGCTTTGCGCAGTCAGAGAAGAAGGCATCGGTATAAAACTGAGCTATCTCCATAACGGTCTTGTGCTCACGTTTTGCGCCCTTAAGCATCTTGTCTTCACCTTCATCAGCGTCTGAAGTAAGATGACCAACGTCTGTGATATTCATTACACGTTTAACATTATATCCCACATATCGGAGATATTTTTCCAAAACGTCTTCCATAATGTAAGAGCGAAGGTTTCCTATGTGAGCGTAGTGGTAAACGGTTGGACCGCAGGTATACATTTTAACAATATCCGGATGATTAGGAACAAATTCCTCCAGTTTTCTTGTAGCAGAGTTATAAAGTTTCATTGTTTTCTCCTCCTGCCGTCATGCTTCCTTTAAAACATCCCTGTTTTTATAGAAGTATTCTATACCGGAATACAGGGTGGTGACGACGATTAAAAAAATACAGATTTGATTTAAGCTGTTTAAATCGGGGAATATGAGCATGACACACAAAGCTATCATGGTAACTGTTGTTTTTATTTTTCCGGACAAGCCGGCGGCGATAACACGGTTCTGCTCAACCGCTATAAGGCGCAGACCTGATACTGCAAATTCTCTGAATAAAACTATTGCTACACACCAGCCCGGCATCTGACCGTTTTCCACAAAGAAACACATTGCTGACAGAACCAGCATCTTGTCTGCCAGAGGGTCCATAAATTTGCCAAAGTTTGTTACCTGATTGTAGTGTCTGGCTATATAGCCGTCCAAGGTGTCGGAAAGAGACGCAATAACAAAGACGGCAAATGCCCAGTACAGTTGCCCGTTATAGGCGAGCAGAAGAAACACGGGAATAAGAGCGATGCGTGCAATAGTTATCTTGCTTGCAGTAGTTTTCATTTTTATATCTCCTCGCCGTATAATATTCCGTCCTCAGTTTCTGTAATGCGGACATCAACCATTTCACCCTCCTGACATCCGCCTTTAAAGCAGACCTGACCGTCTATATCGGGTGAATCGGCGTAACTTCTGCCGACAAAAAGACCGCTCTCTTCGTCAAAATATTCGCAGAGAACTTTTATTGTTTTTCCGAGAAAGCTGTTGCAGAATTCGTCCATAATTGGAGCCTGAATCTCCATTATTAAATTTGCTCTGCGCTGCGCCTCTTCGTAGTCCACATGTTCCATTTTTGCAGCGGGTGTACCTTCCTCAGGAGAGAAGGGGAATACTCCGGCACGCTCTATTTTTGCCTCACGGAGAAACTCACAGAGCTCCTCAAACTCTGCCTCGCCTTCGCCCGGAAGACCGGCAATAAGGCTTGTACGGATAACAAGACCTGGAATACGCTCACGAAGAGTTTTAAAGAGAGCTCTGATTTCATCTCCGTCACCCCGGCGGTTCATGGACTTTAATATCTTATTATTTATATGCTGGATAGGAACATCCAGATACTTAACTATCTTATCGTTACCGGCAATCTCATCTATCAGTTCATCGTCAAACTGGTCAGGGTAGAGGTAATGCAGTCTTATCCACTCCACGCCCGGGATTTCTGCAATCTTGCGGCAAAGCTCTGCAAGACAGTGCTTTCCGTAAAGGTCGGTACCATAAAGAGTTATATCCTGAGCTATAATGATTATTTCCTTAATTCCATGTTCGGCAAGATCCTTTGCCTCAGCCAGTACATTTTCCATACTTCTTGAACGGTAACGGCCACGTATATAGGGAATAGCACAGAATGAACAGAAGTTATTGCAGCCTTCGGCTATGCGGAGATAAGCCCAGCTGGGGCCGGTAGAAACTATTCTGGGAATTTCATCAACAGCCTTGCTGTCAGGCGCAAAATGACTGAGAAATTTGTTATTACAGACAGCTTCCGCGGCTTCAACAATATCTCCGTAGCTGCCTACACCTAAAACGGCGTCTATTTCCGGTATTTCCTCCATTATAGAGTCCTTGTATCTTTCGGACAGACAGCCGGTTACAATTATACCTCCCAGCTTTCCCTGAGCTTTCAGCTCAACAAGCTGTAAAATACTGTCAATAGCCTCAGTTTTGGCAGACTCAATAAAACCGCAGGTGTTGACTACTGCAAAGTCAGCTCCTTCGGGTTCCGGGCAAAGCGCAAAGCCTGCCTCGTCCAGCAGATAGAGCATCTGCTCGCTGTTCACCAAGTTTTTGGGACAGCCAAGTGAAATTAATGCAAAGCTTTTTTCCATCAATAATCCTCAATTCCAGCGTCCAAACTCTCAAATGCCATCCGTATTTCTTCAAAAGAGTAACCACGGCGGTAGAGAGATGCACTGAGTTTTCTGATTTCATCCCTGTCCTCACGATTTTTAAGGCGGGGTGAAATGTATTTTATTATTTTTTCTATTTGTTCTTCCTGTTGAGGCATTTCTTTAAGAGCGGTTTCAAGTAATTCCCGTCCAATACCTCTTTTTATAAGCTCAGCTTTTATACGGGCTTTGCCATAACCTTTTGCAGCATAATGCCGCACTATGGCTTTAGAATAGTTCTCATCATTTATAAAGCCCCGCTCGGAAAGCCAATCGGCACAGTATTGTGCAGTTTCCTCATCTGCGCCTTTCCGCATTAGCTTGTCCAGCATTTCTTTATATGACATCTGCCGTCGGGATATCATCTGCAGGGCCTGCTCACGGCTGAGAGCCTGCATAGAGCAGTGCCGCACTTCATCAAGAGCCTCAGCATCTAAATCTTTACCGGCATATATTCTGCAATCTGTTACAGCACTGAGAGTGGAGCGGATTTCCTCCCCATTCTCAAGAATTATTTTAAATCTGCCCGGGGAGCTTTGCTTAAGAGCACTTACAAGCATTTTCAGTCACCGTCAAAATCTGAGGCACTTACATCCACTGCTCGGCCGGATATCTGGGCGGCTTTTTTTGATTGGGGACTCATGAGTTTGAAGAAATTATCCTTTATCTGCTTTTCAACTTCCTCAGCCACTTCCGGATTAGCGTTCAGGTAATCTTTAACGCCGTCTTTGCCCTGAATGTGCTGGTCATTAACGGTGTACCATGCACCGGCTTTGTCTATTATATCAAGTTTTACGCCAAGGTCAATAATTTCTCCCACACGAGATATGCCCTCACCGTATATAATGTCAAACTCCGCCTCACGAAAGGGAGGAGCAACCTTATTCTTTACAACTTTTGCTCTTGTACGGTTACCTATCATCTCAGAACCATTCTTAAGAGTTTCTATGCGTCTGACATCTATTCTGACAGAGGAATAATATTTTAAAGCAAGACCGCCGGGTGTGGTCTCGGGATTTCCGTACATAACGCCTATCTTCTGTCTTAACTGGTTTATGAAAATTACAGTACAGTTGTTTTTTGAAATTGCACCTGCCAGACGGCGCATAGCCTGAGACATAAGTCTTGCCAGCGCACCCACAACAGTGTCACCAACCTCACCTTCAAGCTCAACTCTTGGGATAAGAGCTGCCACTGAGTCAACAACCAGAACATCAATAGCACCTGAACGGACAAGAGACTCTGCAATGTCAAGAGCCTGCTCACCTGTATCAGGCTGAGAAATGAGAAGACTGTCTATATCTACACCAAGTGCTCTGGCGTATGCAGGCTCAAGGGCGTGTTCAACGTCGATATAGGCCGCATCACCGCCGCTTTTCTGAGCCGAGGCCACAACATGAAGAGCAAGTGTGGTTTTACCTGATGCCTCAGGCCCGTAAATTTCCACTATTCTTCCTCTGGGAACACCGCCTATGCCAAGGGCCAGATCCAGAGACAGAGAGCCGGTGGAGAGAGCTTCCACGTTGACGGGAATATCATCACCCAAACGCATTATTGTTCCTTTGCCGTAATCTTTTTCTATCTTTGCTATCGCAGTTTCAAGAGCTTTTTTCTTATCGCTTTCAGCAGGAACAAGCGCTGCCTTGGCGCTTTTTTTCTTTTCAGCCATATTGTTTTCTCCTTATCCTTATATAAAAAGATTTCACTTTCTGCCTATTACAACTCGTTCCACTCCGCCTGTGTCCTTCCGTGTTTCAGCGGCACTGAATCCGGCCGCCAGAAGCATATCCATAACTTCATTTGCCTGACCCTCACCAACTTCAAAGAGAAGAAACCCGTCTGGTCGAATAATGGATTTCCAGTATTTGATTATGGCTTTATAAAAACGAAGCCCGTCATCTCCGCCGTCCAGCGCCCAGATAGGCTCAAAGTCTTTAACTGAGCTGTCAAGAGAATTTATTTCACTGCTTCTTATGTATGGGGGATTTGAAATCACCATGTCAAACTGACCGGTTCCCAGCGGAGGGGAGGAAAGAGCATCCGCCTGCATACAGATAACCCTTGTGTTGAGCCGATTTAAATTTACATTTTTTCTGCAAACTTCCAAAGCACTGGGACTTATATCCACAGCCACAAGTTTCGTAGCGGGCATTTCATGGCCTACGGCACAGGTAATACAGCCGCTGCCGCAGCATAGGTCCAAAATTCTGGCATCCATTTTGTGACCTATTAAAAGTTCTTTTGCAGTGTCAACCAGAAGCTCGGTATCCATGCGGGGAATAAGCACATCAGGTGTGACTATCATGGGAAGGCCGTAAAATTCCCAAGAACCTGTAATATATGCCACCGGCTCTCCTCTGAGTCTTCTGCCGGTGTATTCCACGACCTTTTCCTCAACGGCAGGGGTGGTGTAAAGATTCATGTCACGTAAAAGCTCGTTCATGGTTTTACCAGCAGAGCGGGCAACCAGAAGCTTTGCCTCCAGATTATAACCCTCAACTCCGCAGCTGCGGAGCACGTTCCGTGCTTCCAAATAAATATCGTTATAGGTTTTCAAATCGTATTCTCCATTCTGCCCTATGGGGCTTTAAATCAGGCGCCCCAAAGGTCACTGCCTTTTTCTTCGGGAATTACAAGCTCCATGGCTCTGATTGCACATTCTATCATTTCATCGTCAGGCTCAGAGGTGGTAAGATGCTGAAGCCACTTGCCCGGAGCGGAAAGAATCTTAGACAGAATATTATCGTGCATACCGCACCAGCGGTTTATCTCATAGCTTATGCCCACAACCACCGGCAGAAGGGCAAGATGGCTGAGCATACGAAGAAAAGTGTTATCCACATGGACAAAAGCGTTTACAAGTACGCTTACCAGCACCACCACCAGCAAAAAGCTTGTACCGCAGCGGGGATGGAAACGCCCTTCAGGTCTTACGTTGGCAACTGTAAGCTCTTTTCCGTGCTCGTAACAGAATATGGTCTTATGCTCAGCACCGTGATAGGAGAACAGGCGCTTTACATCGGGGACTCTTGTGCAGAACCACATATAGCAAAGCAGAATAATAACTCTGACCACACCTTCTGAAAGGTTTCTGACAAGATAGCTTGACGTAAGGGGTTTAATCAGACCCACAACAAAGGCGGGAAGAAAAATAAACAGAAAAACAGAAAGCAGAATTCCAAGCACTACGGCAGAACCGATTATAAGCTTTTGTGCCTTTTCGGCGGGAAAATGCTTTTCTATCCACATATCCAGTTTATCCGGTTCGCCCTGTTCCTCCTCGGGGATAAGTTCCGCCGAATAGGTGAGGGCTTTCATACCGTTTACCATAGATGACAGAAAAATGGCACTTCCTCTTATAAGTGGCCAGCCCAGTATGGGATATTTCTCTTTAAGCGGTGTTAAGTCTTCCACTTTTTCAACCATGCCGTCTTTAGTGCGGCACACTATTGCCTGCTTTTTGGGGCCACGCATCAAAATTCCCTCAATAAGCGCCTGACCGCCTATGGAAGTGCGGAAATTGCAATTTGATTTATTTGCCATAATTTTCTCCTGCGTATTTTAATTTGAGGTATAGGGGAGCACCACAGTTACTCGGCACCCGCCGCCCTCAGCGTTTTCTATAATAAATTTTCCGTTATGACGTGCGATTATCTCGTCACACACTGCAAGTCCGATGCCGGTACCACGGTTCTTTGAGCTGCCCTTATAAAACTTTTCTTTTACATGGGGAAGCTCACCTTCCGGTATGCCGTGACCGTAGTCACGGACGGAAATATGAACTCCGTCCGGTTCTGCTTTTACAGATACATCTATCTTCTTGCCGTCTCCGCCGTGATTAACGGCATTATCAAGAAGATTTAAAAATACCTGCTTAAGCCGCTCGGGATCACCGGGTATGAGAGATATTTCAGACTGGGGCTCGGTATAATTAATTTCCATGCCCGCCTGTTTCATAAGTTCACCGTAGGTGAAAAGCGCATCCTCAAGCTCAGCCGCTATATCTATAAGCTCCATACGAAGGTTAAAGCGCCCGTCCTGAATTCTGGTAAATTCAAGAAGCTCCTTTACCATGCCGGTGAGACGCTCTGCCTCTTTGGAGATAATGTGTATGCCTCTGAGGGAGTCACCCTCAAGAGCAGGGTCAAAAGCAATAGTTTCCGCCCAGCCGGTTATAGCTGTAAGAGGTGTGCGGAGTTCGTGGGAAACCTGAGAAATAAAATCGGTACGTGATTTCTCCGCTATGGCAATCTTCTCAGACATGTTATTTATTTCTTCTGTAAGTTTGCCGATCTCGTTGTCGTTTTTATCTTCCAGCTTACCTCCGTAACTGCCGGAGGCAATATGCTTTGCAAAGTCGGTTATTTTTTCTATCGGGTCTGAAACAAAGTGCCAGAACCACAAATTTAAAAGAATAATATATATGCATATAACAACCATTATTACAATTGCAAGGGCATATATCCCTCTCGTGACTGCCCACACGGCTAAAAGCAATAATGAAAGCGCTATAAGTCCGGAGACCATCAGCTGAATTTTTAAGTTTTTAAACATTTACCAAACTTCCTGAAATAGTGTAAATTTTTGCTCAGTATCCCCACTTGTAGCCGTAACCCCAGACAGTAGTGAGAAATTCGGGTTCTGTCGGATCGTCCTCAATTTTTATTCTCAGCCGTCGGATATTTACGTCAACTGTTTTAAGCTCTCCCGTAAAATCATCGCCCCAGACGGCTGTGAGAATATCCTCTCTCGACATGGCTTTTGCGGGATTTTCCATAAAGAGCTTTATAAGCAGGTATTCTATTTGAGTGAGCTTCAGCCGCTGACCGTCTTTTTCCAGAGTGCGGTTTCGGGTATTGAGAACAAAGGGACCGCTCTTGATTTCGGTTGAGAGCTTATCCTCTTCATCTGCACCCATTCGCCGAACAAGAGCGTCGACCCTTGCCAAAAGCTCGGCGGGTGAGAAAGGCTTGGTAACATAGTCATCAGCACCTGTCATAAGTCCGGTTACTTTGTCGATTTCCTGAGTCTTAGCGGTTAGCATTATAATGCCCATCTTGGAGCCGGAAGCTCTTATCCGTCTGCAAACCTCTATTCCATCTATCCCGGGTAACATTACGTCCAGAAGGGCAAGGCAAATGTCCGGGTTTGCCTTGAGCTTTTCAAGGGCAATTTCTCCCGATTCGGCCTCAATTGGTTCGTAACCGCTGCGGCGCAGGTTTATGACAACGAAGGAGCGTATATTTGTCTCGTCCTCAAGAACAAGAATTTTTTTCATGCTTAATTCGTCCCCTTTGTATATTAAAGATTTTTAATTCTATATAATGTAATATTTAGACAAGTAATTATAACATACTTTTTACAAAAGTGGTAGTTAAAGTTGCAAATTTCTAAAGAAATTTTTGCATAAAAATTACAGTTTGGATAAAAAGACTGTAAAAGATGTCTGTCATTATTGATTATTTTAATTTTAACTGATAAAATACGAAATATGGATAAAAAAAGAAATTTGGCGATAGGCATTCTGGCCCATGTGGATGCGGGTAAAACCACCCTTTCAGAGGCCATGCTGTATCTTACTGGAAAAATAAAAAATCCCGGCAGGGTAGACCATAGGGATAGTTTTTTGGATAACCACGAACTGGAACGTTCAAGGGGCATTACAATTTTTTCAAAACAGGCCCTTTTTGAACTTGAAAACAGCGCTGTTACTCTGCTGGATACACCGGGTCACGCAGACTTTTCTGCGGAGGCTGAGCGGAGCCTGCAAATTTTGGACTGTGCTGTGCTTGTAATCAGCGGAACCGACGGTGTACAGGCACACACTGAAACCATTTGGAACCTATTGCGGCGATATGATTTACCTGTGTTTATATTTGTGTCTAAAATGGATTTGCCAGGTGCTGACAGGGATAAAATTTTATCGGAGCTTCAGAATAAACTCAGTGAATACTGCCAAAATATGGAACAAAATTCGGCTGAATTTCAGGAGCGTGCGGCGCTCTGCGCTGAATGGGCCATGGAAAAGTATCTGGACAGCGGTAAACTGAGTGATGATGACCTGTCGGAGCTTATCGCAGACAGAAAGCTATTCCCGTGCTTTTTCGGCTCTGGACTTAAAATGCACGGTGTTTCGAAACTTTTAGAGGCTTTGGATAAATACGTGGTATCTAAAGCCAAGGGAAAAGAATTCGGGGCCAAGGTGTATAAAATCTCAAGAGATTTTAAAGGTGACAGACTGAGCTTTATGAAAATAACAGGAGGCTCGTTAAAACCCAGAACTCTTCTTAAATATAAAACAGCAAAGGGAGAGAGCAAAGAAGAGAAAGTAAATCAGGTAAGATTGTACTCCGGAGAAAAGTTTACTCAGACGGACGAAGCCTTGACCGGTCAGATATGTGCAGTTACCGGCTTAACAGATACATATCCGGGGCAGGGGCTGGGGGCTGAATGTGATACGGAAGAACCGTTGAGCAGGAGCGTATTGAGTTACAGAATAACATTCCCCAATGGGGAGGAGCCTGCCGCGGTATTACCTAAACTTAAGCAGCTGCAGGAGGAAGACCCGGAACTGAATATAGCATGGAATGAAAAAACAAAGAAAATTTCTGTGGAGCTTATGGGAAAAGTACAGGCGGAAATTTTCGTAAGTATAGTTAAAAACCGTTTTGATTTGGATATAAGCCTTGACTCAGGCCACATAATGTACAGGGAGACTATCGGGGAAAGGGCCGAGGGAATCGGACATTTTGAACCCCTGCGGCACTATGCAGAGGTGCATCTTTTATTGGAACCGCTGCCAAGAGGCAGTGGAATTCAAATTGCTTCCGCAGTCCCAGAAGATGAGCTGGATAGAAACTGGCAGAGACTTATTATGACCAATATTGCCGAAAAACAGCATTTGGGCACACTTACCGGCTCGCCTGTAACAGATATGAAAATAAGTCTTGTTTCCGGAAAAGCTCACCTTAAGCATACAGAAGGAGGAGATTTCAGGCAGGCGGTATACAGAGCTGTGCGTCAGGGAATGATGGGGGCAAAAATGATTTTGCTTGAACCATACTATAATTTTAGTCTCCGACTACCGCCTGACCAGATAGGCAGAGCCATAAATGACATTCGCCTTATGAATGGGGAGTTTTCTTCTCCGGAGGAATGCGGAGAAATGATGGAGATTACAGGCCTTGCGCCTGTTTCAGCCATGAACGGATACTCGGAAGAGCTGTTATCATACAGTCACGGCAGAGGCAGATTATCTTTAAAACCGGGCGGATATTTCCCATGTAAAAAGCAGGAGGAAGTTGTAAAGCAGATAGGCTACGATCCGGAGAGCGACACGGAAAATACAGCCGATTCTGTTTTCTGCGCTCACGGAGCAGGCTTTAATGTTAAGTGGGACAAGGTAAAAGATTATATGCACCTTGACAGCTTCCTTAAAGAAAAAGCAGAGCAAGAGCCGCAAAGCGTAAAAATACGCCGTCAGATGAGCATTGACGACAGGGAGCTTGAAGAGATAATGGAGCGGGAATTCGGCCCGATTAAACGTCCCCAGTACAAAAACCCTGTCAGAAATGAAGCTCCAACGGTTGTTAATACAGCTCAGGCACAGAAAAATTATATAATTGTTGACGGATATAATCTGATTTTTTCATGGGAAGAGCTTAAAACTCTTGCATCTGAAAATTTGGATTTAGCAAGGGGACGGCTTATGGACATTCTCTCCAACTACTGCGGTTATACTAAGGCGGAACTTGCCCTTGTGTTTGACGGTTTCCGTACACCGGGAAATCCAGGGTCCCGAGAAGATTACCACAATATACACGTTGCCTTTACAAAGGACGGAGAGACGGCAGATGCCTACATTGAGCGCCTTGCATACCAGATAGGCAGAAATTACAGGGTGAGAGTAGTGACAAGTGATAATCTTATAAGGCTTTCAGCCTTACACTCAGGAGTCTTGCGTACCTCTTCCAAGGAATTTATTGCAGAACTTCATTGGACAATGGAGCAGATAGAAAAACTGCTGGAAATGAGCAATCAGAATCCCCATAAGACGAAGGTGAAAGATGGAAAAAGATGAACTGATAAAGCGAGCGGAGGAACTGAGTGAGAGAGCGGAAAAATACAGTTCTGTTACAGAAAGCGTTTTCCTTACGCCTGCGGAGTGCTATAAAATCGAAAAGTACTTTAAAAATCGAGTGGATGTAAAGCTGTGTTTGTATGGCGGACATGAAAGCTGCGAGAGAAAGCGGGCTTTTTATTTGCCGTTTTATATGGAGACTGAGGATATTGATTTTTCAGAGTATATAAAAGCCATAAAATTGTCTTGCCCGTTTGGCAATCCGGGACACCGTGATTATATGGGAGCTCTGCTTGGCATGGGCATTGACCGCTCAAGGCTTGGAGATATAAGACTTTCCGGCAGTGATGCCTATGTATTCTGTATGCCGACCGTGCTGAGTCATCTTCTGAGCATAGAGAAAGTGGGAAGATATGCAGTAAAAGCGGAAGAGGTATCTATAAATGAGCTACTTTTGCCGGAAATTAAAACCGATGAGCGGAGCTTTACAGTGATGAGCCCCAGAATCGACGCTGTACTTACAGGCCTTTTCAGAATATCAAGGACTGAGGCTGTAAAGCAGATAGCGGCAGGAAATGTGAGTTTAAATTACGAGGAATGTCTTAAAAACGATAAAACCATCTCTGAAGGTGATATAATATCCCTTAAAGGAGCGGGAAAGGCAAAAATATGTGAAAACGGCGGAATGTCCAAAAAAGGACGGCTGTTTATAAATGCCGTAATCTATAAATAATCGGAGGAAAAAATATGAGAGCATATGAACGTCTTATAAATTATGTTAAAGTACACACTGCAAGCGCTGAGGAGGCAGAATGCACTCCCAGTACAAAGCGCCAGTTTGATTTGAGCAATATGCTGGCTGAGGAAATGAAGGCAATGGGTATAGAAAATGTATCAGTTACTGAAAACGCTTACGTTTACGGATACCTTTCTGCAACCGTAGGCATGGAAGATAAGCCCTGCCTTGGTCTTATTGCCCATCTGGATACTGTGCCTGACTTTTCCGGGGAAAATGTACAGCCCAGACTTATAGAAAATTATGACGGGGGAGAAGTAATTTTAGGCGAGAGCGGCAGAACGCTAAGTCCGGATAAGTTTCCCGAACTGACTGAAATGAAGGGAAAAACTCTAATAGTAACCGACGGAACCACCGTACTGGGAGCCGACGATAAGGCGGGAATAGCAGAAATTCTGACAGCCTGTGAGGAAATAATAAATAAAAATCTGCCCCACGGCAGGATTGCCCTATGCTTTACCCCTGACGAGGAGATAGGCCACGGCGCAGACCTGCTGGATATTGAAAAACTGGGTGCAGACTTTGCATATACCATGGACGGCGGCGAGCTTAACGAGCTTGCATATGAGACTTTTAATGCCTCAGGCGCTGAATTTGAGATAAAGGGCTTTAATGTTCATCCCGGTTCTGCTAAAAATGTGATGATTAACGCAAGTCTGGTTGCTATGGAGATAAACTCCATGCTTCCCTCCGGTGACGTTCCTTCAATGACTGAAAATTATGAGGGATTCTACCATCTGACCGATATGCAGGGAAATGTTGAAAAAGCGGTTTTAAAGTATATTGTCCGTGACCATAACAAAGAAAGCTTCAAAGCAAGAGAAAACTGCCTGCGCCATATCGAGAAAGTCATAAACGAAAAGTATGGCGAGGGAACTGCTGTTCTCAGCATTAAAGAGCAGTATTCCAATATGGCTGAATTTATAAAAGACCGTATGGAGGTTGTGGAGATTGCAAAATCCGCTGTTGAAAAGGCCGGAATTACACCTCTTATCCAGCCCATACGCGGCGGCACAGACGGAGCAAACCTTTCTTCAAAGGGCTTGCCATGCCCCAATTTAGGCACCGGCGGCTACTCTTTCCACGGACCTTATGAGCATATCTGCGTTGAGGATATGGATGTTGCGGTTAACATAATACTTAACATCGTCGAAGAAATAATAAAATGAAATATGAGATGAAAATAGTCTCAGACCGTGAGGAGATTGAACTTGCACCTAAGTTCAATCTCACTTTCCGGTGGACTGAAAAACCCGGCCCTGAGACTGAGGGACAGGCTGTTTTTGTGGAGAACAAAGGCTTTTTGGTTCAGATGAAAACCTACGAGAAAAACCCAATATCTCTTCACAATGAGCCGGATGGAGCTGTACACCTGGACTCATGTATGGAATTCTTTGCAAACTTTAACCCCCAACATGATGACAGATATATAAACTTTGAAGCAAACTCAAATGGAAACCTACATTGCAAAATTGGAAACAGCAGAAAAGACAGGAAAGTTATACGCAATTTGGTTGACATAATGCCAGAAACTAAGACGGATGTACATGAAAGTTTCTGGACATTGGAATTGTTTATCCCTCTGCAAATCGTGAGCGGCTTATACGGAAAAAGTGAGTTTAAATCAGGGGACGTAATTAAGGGAAACTTTTATCGCTGCGGCGATGCTTTGCCTGACCCCCACTTTGGTATGTGGAATCCTGTTGAGACTCCGAAACCTGACTTTCACAGACCGGAGTACTTCGGCGAGATAGTCTTAACAAGATGACATAATTTGGTTTGCATATTATTGTTTACATAATACGGAGAAACATATATGAAGAAAATTTTAATGTCAATTATTTTATGTGCCTATCTTCTTTCCTTGACGGGCTGCGGTAGTAATGATGTGCCTATTCCCATAAAGATACCTGCCGGAAATACTGAAGATTTTGTTTACTCTGAGCAGGAAATTTCGCCGTATAGAAATAAGCTTGAAATTTCTGCGGGAGAAGGTTTAGGCGATACATTGGTAATCTTGAAGCCTGTGGAGTGCAAGGAAGAAAACGCATATGAACCGACATATTTGACACCGGGCGTGTCAATTAAAATAAACGTAGAAAAAGGCGCATGGTTTAAAGTCGGTGTTTCAGTTCAAAACCCGACAGATGAGGGTATGGTAGTTTCGGTAAATGTGAAAGATGCACATGTCAGAATTCCATGATATATTACTCTTTGCAAAAAACACGGTGCATTGCCAGAGTTTGATAAGGACATTTGGTGTGTAGAAAACGGTACAGCTCCGTTAGGGCTGTACCGTTTTCCTTATTTCTGCTGATTTACCGGCATTTTTAAATTAAAAATCGTAACAAAGCTTAAATGTATATTTTCACTGTCACTGTGTTATACAGCAGATTAAGTTTTACTGTTAACCAACTTTTTAAAAAATTCATCTAAACGGGAAAACTTGTTCATCACATGTCTGGGCGCTGTTTTTCTGCAAGTACATGAACAAAGGTATTTTTATGGTGTCCCAGTGAAGCAATCCCTCGACTTTACACAGTCACAGCCGGAGGGTATGATAACATCAAGTTTAAAGAAGGGGCTAAAGATTTATGGATCAGTATTTTGTTTTTCATATGAGCATTTTACCGCATCTCATCGAATGATACAGACCCCGGAACAGTCAGAACACTTTACGAACTGCATGTCCAAATCACAGTCATCGGTCAGCTCATCCATGACGATGTATACTTCATCTTCGTCCCAACTATCACCGGCAGAGGTAATGCAGTGCTGCTGATCCTCTGCTGATTGGAACATTACATCACCAATGAGAATTTCACCGCCGGGCTGAAGGACACTTTTGAGCAGAGTCAGAAAGTTAACCTTTTGCTCCCGTGTCAAATGATGAATGGCATAAGTGCAAACGATGTAATCAAATCTCTCTTTCAGCAATTCCATGGGAAGCCCGTCTGTAAAGTCAAATTCAATCAGCCGAGCTTCCGGCATTTTCTCCTGAGCAATTTGAATCATCTTGGGAGAAAAATCAATTCCGGTAACGGAAACGCCATCGTGATACAGTTTTGTTGTCAATGTTCCGGTGCCAAACCCAATATCTAAAATGGTTTTTCCATTATGTTTACGAATTCTGCGATAAATTGTGTTAAGCACCTGCTTGTAAGCTGCAAATGGATAGGTATTGCTTTCTTCACTCAGTTGAACGCTTTTATCATATCCATCTGCCCATAAGTCGAATTCTTGATTATTTAACATGGTCATTGTTCCTCTTTTCATTGCAGAAGCCGCAGCTATCTGCCAAACGGGTCATCCCATGCGCACGGCTCCAGGCATGTACTGCCTCCACCAGAATTCCGGCAATACCTTTCTTACGGAACACAGGTTCCACATAAAGGTTTTTCAATACGCCCGTGTCCGAACAGCCGGGGATGAAGCAGTCTCTCGCGACACTGCACATTCCAACTGCACGATAGCCTCGCTTTGCCAGAAAGATTGTGATTTCTCCATTCCGGATTGCTTTCTGAAGCTGCTGCAGTGCTCCCACTGTCATAGGCTTTTCTCCTGTTTCTGCCAGCAAGCCGTTTTCAAGCTTCAAAAGCTGCCACTCTGTGGGATCTGTCAGAATTTCAACAGAATAGGGGACAGACTCCACCGGTGGATATATCAGCAGAGGATCGCCCCACTGATCCGCTCCGTTGTCAATAAACCCTACGCTTCTCCAGAAGCGCCACCGCCGCTTATCACTTCCATAGTTCAGCTCAGCGTATGTGGCTCCATTTTGTTTTGACCAGTCCAGAAGTGCTCCGGCACACTGATGTCCGGTACCGTTGCCCCGAAATTCCGGATAGACGCAAAACTCCATGATAAAGCATTTCCCGTCTTCTGTGTTAAATATCACCGGCATGGCAAAGCC
>JAHHRS010000041.1 GCA_020025675.1 Oscillospiraceae bacterium | reverse complement strand
GCCTGCTCTCACTTGGCACCGTTTGCAGCATTCATAAAACGGCGGTTAAACTGCATAACTATGGCATTTGAAGTAAACTGAGCCAATAACTCAGGTCCGGCTGTAATCACTACACGCTTTGTCATGTCTGCATACTCGGGAGACATAAGCAGTCTGTCGATATAGGGATAGTAATTTTCTCCCTGCATATTACAGATAATAAGACGGGAATCAGGAAGATTTGCCTGTCTTAATACATTCAGGTTGTGGCGAATTCCGTCCAATCCGTCAGCAGCAGGATTTTCAAGGAAGCCCCTGTATTTCAGAATCTCTCTTGCACGTGTATAAGCTGCAAACCTGTCACCGTTAATCTCTTCTGATGACAGATAATCATTCTCCACCATGTACTTCTGAAGCTGCTCGATAAACAGAGGATCTCCGGTCTCCTCATAGGCCTTCATCATTCCCGCCATCTGCATACTCTGGGAATGTCTGAACATTATAAAGCTGTTGATAAAGTATGGTCTGGCCTGTAATGCCAAAGCCGTCTGGTATGGCTCAAACATAAGAGTAAAATTCACTCTGTAACCGTGCTCCTTCAGCATCAGTGCCAGATTGTGCCCTCTGTAAAAGTCCTTGGTTTCTCCCTGATTGTATCTGAGAGGAAATCTTTTATCACCGGTCATTAACCGGGACACGTTCTCCCTGTTCACAGGACCTGTATGGGGAACCTTTATAACAACACGGTACTCTGACAGCAGCTCCTTGAATCTGGCCGCCTCTTCAAGAATTTCACTTTCCGACGAACCGAACGGGTCGTTCAGTTCAACGCTGATGTCACAGCCCGGCCCCAGAATATCTCCTATGTCCTTCAGCACCTCGTCCCGTGTCTTGTATTTTCCGCCGATATTGGCGCTTGGATTATTTATAAACTGGTTATAAATTATGGCAGGGTTACAGGTTAAGTTGGATATAATACCCTTCATCGGCTCAACCTCATTAGGGTTGGCTGAGTCGGCGCTGAAAAGTACGTTCTGGGGGCGCAGCACGCCGTTTTTGTCATAGGATATATCCCTCACCAAATCAGCGCAGACAAGATTGTCATTTATCAGATTGTAATCAACCCGAAAGCCTGCAGGAGTCTCACCCGGTGCTGCCTTAAAGTAGTCAATGACTTTCCTGAAATTACCGGTAACGCCCAGCGCGGCATTTCTCAGCTTCAATTCCTCATATAATTCCCGACTTAAAGGATGATTAAAAATGTGCTGAACATATCTGTCATCCTCGTTTACCACAGGAAGCTTATTTTTACCTCCAAACAGAGAAGAAACTGTATAGTTTAGCTTTTCCAAATTGCTTCGTACCTCCATGCTTAGTTTTGAGCTTTAATTTTTCGGCTCTATTGAGACCCGTTTTTTCTTGCTATAGCTTTTTTTGCCGCAGCTGCAATGTCATCGGCTGTCAGCCCAAAGTACTCCTTCAGGGTCTCCGTGCTTCCCACCTGACCAAATACATCCTTTACACCCACCATTTCCACAGGTGCGGGCATATTTGCCGCCAATACCTCTGCCACGGCGCCGCCCAGACCGCCTATTACATTATGGTTTTCAGCGGTAACTATGGCACCGGTATCCTTTGCAGCTCTGATTACCGCCTCAGTGTCTATGGGCTTTATGGTAAACATATCCAGCACCCGTGCCTCAATGCCTATCTCCTCCAGCTGCTTTGCCGCATTAATTGCCTCTACGACCTCCCGGCCTGCCGCAATTATGGTCACATCTCCGCCGTCACGGAGCATAGCTGCCTTTCCAAGCTCAAAACTTGAGCCCTCTTCATAGATTTCTTCCGTATGTGTCCGACACAGCCGAATGTACGTCATTCCATAGCTGTGTGCAATCTGAGGCAGAATATTTTTCAGCATAACAGTATCTGTCGGCTCCACAATAGTCATTTCCGGAACAACCCTCATCATGGCCACATCTTCAAATGCCATATGTGTACCGCCGTTGAGTCCGGCGCATATTCCGGGATCGCTGCCAACCATTTTTACGTTTCTTTTTGCATAGGCGCCGCTCATAAAGACCTGATCCATAACCCGTCGTGAAGCAAAGCAGGCAAAAGTGTGAGTGAAGGGAATGAAGCCTTCAGCAGACAGCCCGCATGCCACGCCGATCATATTGCTCTCGGCTATACCGCAGTCAAATATATTCTCCGGGTATTTTTTCAAGTATGGCAATATCCCGATCGGACGCATAAGGTCTGCATCAGTTATCATTACAGGCTCGCCATTTTCAATCATTTCAATAAGTGAAGCGGCGTATATATCACGCATTTCCGTCTTACTTAACCCATTATCCTTTAACACTTTAATATTCATAGCTTGCTTTCCTTTCCATGAAGCTCAGAGCGTTTCCTTATATGCCTTCAGTTGGGCAATGGCCCTGTCTGCATTTTCTGCAGAAACCACCATGTTATGGTTAAACACATCCTCGGCAAAACAGCAGCCCTTGCCCTTTTTGGTATTAAGGATAATCATTGAAGGTCTGTCCTTCACGGCCTTTGCCTGACTTATTGCATCCATAATCTGCTCCACGTCGTTGCCGTCCTGAACTTCAACAGTATGCCATCCAAAGGCAGCAAATTTTCCGCCTATATCTTTAAGTCCGGCTACTTCCTCAACAGTGCCGCAAATCTGCAGCCTGTTGTAGTCCACAAAGCCAATAAGATTAGTGAGTTTCTTAGCCGGGGCAAACATTGCACATTCCCAAATCTGCCCCTCCTCACATTCACCGTCACCCAAAAGCACATAAACATAGTTGCTGAGTTTTTTTGCCCTGCAGCCCATAGCAATTCCCAAGGCCGAGGAAAAACCCTGTCCCAACGATCCGGTGGTCATATCCACTCCCGGAGTTTTGTTCATATCGGTATGGCTTGGAAGTCTGGTGCCAAGGCGATTAATGGTTAGTAATTCCTCATAGGCAAAATATCCCCTTAATGCAAGCGCTGAATACATTGCCGGCCCTGCATGACCCTTTGACATTATGAACCGGTCTCGCTGCTCCCATTTGGGATTGGCCGGATTAATATTCATTACACCGCCGTAAAGGCAGGCAATCAAGTCGCATATAGACATTGTGCCGCCTACATGTCCAACACCGATTGCCCTGAGCTGCTCCAGTGTTGCAATCCTGATGTCTGCTGCAAACATTTTCAGTTCCCGGACTTTTTCTTTCGTGATCAAGTTTTACCCCGCCTTCCTATGCAATTATTATAAACAGGCTTATTTAAAATTTCTTTCCTCAATTTCATTGAGCTTTGCCATCTGAGAATTCAGAAAATCAACACGCCACCGGGGGAAATCCTGCACAAATTCCGTATTCAGAAAAGTGTCGGTTATCTCGCAGGCCATAGTCGGGCCTACAATGAAGCCGCCCATGCAAAGAACGTTAGCGTCGTTTATCCTTCGGCAGTATGCCGCGGCATATTGGCTCTCAACAACCGCTGCATACACGCCCTTGAATTTATTTGCCGTTATTGCCATGCCCATGCCTGTACCGCATACAAGGATTGCCCGACTTGCCTTGCCGGCGGAAATTTGCCTGCCCGCAGTTGACGCTATTTCAGTAAATGTAACAGGCGCATCCAAGCTAAGGGTACCCACATCCTCAAATTCTATATTCTGAGCTCTCAGGTGCTCTGATATTGCTTCCTTTACTGCAAAGCCGCCTTTATCAGCGCCGATTAATATTTTCATTTCTATACCCTCTCTGCCCTAATTTTAAGTCAAATGAAAATTAATCCATTACCACCACTTAATCTGCTCTGTAATATAATTGCGCAGTTTAATAAACTCGGGAGCTGTAACGTCTCTGGGTCGGGGAAGGTCAATCATGACTTCCTCCTTAATTTTTGCCGGCTTATTGGTAAGAATAAGTACTCTTTCCGCCAGATACACAGCTTCCTCAATGTTATGGGTAATGAAAACAACCGTTGTGCCCGTCTCCTTCCAGAGTCTGATTACCTCGTCCTCCAGATAGAAGCGCAGTTTTATATCCATCTGTCCGTAGGGCTCGTCCATCAGCAGCAGATCGGGCTGCATTGCAAATGCACGGCCTATAATAATTCTCTGTGCGGTGGAAACAGAAAGCTGATGAGGGTACTTATCACGGAATTCCTCAAGTCCCAAAAGCTTTATCATATTTTCAACCCTGGCATCTATTTCATTTTTAGGCAGCTTTTTAATCTCCATTCCAAAACGCAGATTCTGCTCAACCGTAAGCCACGGCATGGAGGAAGGCTCCTGAAAAACCACAGCCAGATTGTGCTTTTTAGGATCGGCAGGCTCATTATCTATATAAAGCTGGCCTTTGGTCGGCATATAGATTCTGGTGAGAAGATTGAGAAAGGTTGTTTTTCCGCAGCCTGTGGGCCCTACCACACACAAAAATTCGCCCTTTTTGATATTAAACGAAACATCGTCAAGAACATGTAGATTGCCGAAATACTTGGTAAGATGTTCAACCCGAACTTTGTATTCCTGATTTTCAATATTTTCCATTGTTGCCTCCCGTCAAAGTGCAAGGTCTGTGTTGTCCGAAATATCCTTACGAATACGTAAAAACTCCGGATCTGTAACGTTTCTGGGTCTTTCAAGTTTGCTTAAATCATAAACCTGCTTAACTTTAGCAGGACAATTACTCAGCAGAACAATACGGTCGGCAAGATAAACTGCCTCTTCTATATTATTTGTAACAAAAATAATTGTGCGCTTTTCCTTTTCCCAGATACGCAGAACCTCTTCCTGCATGGAGTATCTGGTCTGTGCATCCAGCTGGCCGAAAGGCTCATCCATAAGCAATATTTCCGGACTGTTGGTATAGGCACGTGCAATACCTACACGCTGTTTCATGCCTCCGGAGAGCTGGCTGGGATAGGAATTTTCAAAGCCTGTAAGACCCACAAGATCTATATATTTCTGGGCTATCTTCCGCCGCTCCTTCTTTTCCATTCCGGAGATTTCAAGGCCGAATTCCACATTACCCATAACCGTGCGCCAAGGCATCAGGTTCAGGGACTGGAATACCATTCCTATCCGCTTATCGCTTCCGGTTATTTTCTCACCGTCAAGATATACGCTGCCGGATACGGGAGATTCTATTCCGGCAATAATATTCATAAGCACAGTCTTACCGCAATGTCCGGGGCCGAGAACAACCAGAAATTCATTGTCTCTGACCTCCATGGATACATTGTCTACTACCTGCTTTATATCATCCTTTACTATATATCCTTGATTTATATTTTCGAGTTTAAGGATTACTTTGTTTTTCTGGTCCATGGACAAATCAACCTTTCTGCAAACTGCGTAATTATAGCGAGAAGTGCGCCTACAAGTCCTATTGCAATCATACCTGTCAAAACGAGAGGCATATCCATCGAATCCATACCGCGGGATATGAGAAGGCCCACACCGGCATTGCCTGCGCCCAGCATTTCAGCTGCCAGAACAACCATCCATGCGGTACTGGTGGAAGTACGGATACCTGCAAAAATAGCATCAAGGGAAGATGGAATTGCAATTTTGAACAGTCTCTGTGTAGGTGTTGCGTTGAAAACCGTACCCACATCCAGATACATCTTGTCAACGGTGCTTAAACCCGCCTTAACATTAATGACGATGCTCTGCAGAGAGCCGAAAATAACTATAATTACTTTAGACAGCTCTCCCGTTCCGTTCCACAGGGTTATGAGCGGAATCCAAGCCAGCGGGGGGATTGCTCGAAAGGCGTCAAACAGCGGAGAAAAGAATGCCCTCAGTTTGGGATACCAGCCTATCATTACACCGAAAGCAATACCAACCGTCCAGTTAAACAGCAGTGCCAGACCGACACGGTTAAGGCTTGCCAGAATGTGGAGAAAGAGATTTTTCTTTTTTACAGGATGTGTAAACAGTCTTACAGTACGTTCCCATACATCCGCCGGTGAAGGAAAGTTTCCCGAACTGCTGCCCGCTGCAACAAGCCACAGAACTATAATGGTCATAATCGAGATTACAGGAAGGAATTTATATAAAACCTTCATGCGCTGCTCTCTGATTTCCGCAGCGCTTAGGTTTTCTCTTGCTACTTTGCTCATACTTTTTTCCACCTCAACACAATATTCTCACAGGAAGCAATAAGGAAAGATATAATTACGCCGAGGACACCGATTACAACGATTCCCAGAATTACCAGGTCAACACGGCCGTAGTTACGGCCCATCAGTATCATGTAACCAAGTCCGCTTGATGCCGCCAGCATTTCCGCCGCCACAAGAGTTGCCCACGCATTGCCGATGGCAACCTTTATACCTGCAAAAGTCATGGTCATAGAAGAGGGAATGCCTACCTTACGAAAACAGGTAAAATTGGATGCACCAAATGTCTTTCCCACATTTATAAGTACTTCTCTGGTCTGCCTTATCCCGGTATAGGAGTTAATAAGGCAGGGAACAAAGGCTGAGAAAAATACGATGAAAGCCTTGGACTGAAGGCCGATGCCCATCCACACTATTGTAAGCGGTATCCATGACACCGGGGGGATAGGACGAATTATTTCAAATATAGGCCGCATAAATGCGTCAAACCCCCTATACCAGCCCATAAGCCAGCCAAGGGGAATACCTATTATCAGTGCAAGCAGGTAGCCGGTCAAAGCCACTTCCAGACTTGACCATATATTTACAAGAAGAACCGAGCCGTCAGGATTCGGGTCGGAAAGCTTTACGATAAACAACTTCATAACATCAAGAAAGCTGCAAAGTTTTCTGCTGTCCACCAGCTCAAACATAACCAGACATTCCCAGATAATAAGAAAAAGCAAAAGCGCACACACAGAAAGGACCATATCCCTGTATCGTATTTTCCTTTGTTTTTCCTTTACGTTTGCCACCATTTGTTTATTTGTCATAGTAACAGACGAGTCTTTCAATTTAATCCCTCTACTTTCTAAACTAACTAAAATAAAGCTCAGTGCCGCAGGGCACGAAACAAGTATTTTCAAACAATAGGCCGGCCTGAGTCAGACCGGCCCATTATCTGTATCTTAATGTTTTTTTGTTTTATTTTCCGAGAAGTTCCGCAACCCGGTTGGCAACTGAGGCATCTACACGATTATCAGCAAGCCACTGGTTGCGCTGTTCAACGGTGTACTTGCCTTCATTTACAAAGAAGTCATAGCCGTTGAGTATCTGCTCCTCAACCTTTAACAGGTTCCGTCCTGCGCCTTCATCAAAAGCACCTTCCGTAGTGAAAGCATTCAGGTATTCCTCAACAGTGGGCCCTGCAAACCACTCTACTATTCTGCTTGCAACATCCTCAGTGACCAGGAAACCTTCTTCCTCGCAGTGGTTGTAGAACATCTCCGATGCAACTTCCGGATTCTCATATGCCCACTCGTTTGCAAGTCTGGAAACAGCAACAACAGTAGATACCAAATCAAGATTGTCTTTGAGGAAATCAGGGTGAGTGAAACTGCCGCAGATAGGGCTGTTGCCAAGCTTGCCGCAGTCGGTTACACGGACAAAGCCTGCGTCCTCAGCTGCAAATGCAATGGCATTCCACACTGCAAGAACATCACCTGTGCCGCCTGAAAATACAGTAAGTGCGTTGGATACGTCAGCATTTGTACTCACAACGTCATTGAGTGTCAGACCCATGGTATTAAGGTATGCTGCCAAAACCATCTGAGCAGAGGTGCCGGCGGGGTAAACGCACTCGGCGCCCTTCCAAACCTCCGGATTTGTGGGGTCCTTGGCAATTTCAGAGTCCGGACGCACAAATACAGCCATATTGTCTTCGTAGTCGGTAGCCTCAATAAAACTGTAATCATAGGTTGAAAGGCCGATTGCAATACCGCCGATTCCCAATGAGCACATATCCCAGTCGGAGCCTGCCTCAAGCATTGCCGGACCGCCGGTGAACCATAAAATTTCAGGTTCAATATTCAGTGCCTCGAAAACACCCAGCTGATCTGCAAAGTAAACGGGGTAAGACTGAATGGAACCGGTGAACAGAGCCAGGCGAATTTTCTGGGTCTCTTCAAAGGGCTTCAGCCCCCATGTCAGGTCAGAACCCGCAGTGGACGCTGCCTCCTCGGAAACGGTGTCATCAGCAGGGTTCTCCGGCTTTTCGCCGCATGCCGCAAGTGTAAAAATCATACACAGGCATAGAATTAACGCAAAAATTTTCTTCATTTGTTTTTTTCCTTTCTGTTTTTAATATTCGTATGCTCTCTACTTCTGTTAAAGCTATTTTTCATTTTATGAATCTTTTGAAACTTTTCAATAGTAAAAAAAGCAAACGTTTTCTTTGGCAATTTTGCACAAGTATCTACTTTATCACGCATTATTACCCATATTGGGAAAAAATTTGCCCTCTATTGACTTAATTCCAGATCGTTGTATAATTAGTCTATCACTTATTAAGTTGGTATAATATATGAGTACAATGAAAGACGTAGCGAATTTAGCAGGTGTCTCAATCTCAACAGTTTCAAGAGTTCTGTCCGGAGACAACCCTTCTGCAGCATCCAAGAAAACCACCGCACGAATATGGGATGCTGTCAGAACACTGGAATACTCCATAAACGAAACCGCAAGCAATTTGCGTAAGCCAAAACCTGTTATTGATGAAAAAGTCATAGATTGCATTCTCGCCAGAGAGCTGCTGTTCTTCTCCGATCCGTTTCTCTCTTCCCTGCGCCATGTTATCGAAGAATGCCTTTTCAAAAAAGGGTATAGGCTCAGAGGGCAGATCGGTGTCTCTGAGCTTAATAACCTTGACAGTATTGGTGATGCAGCCATTATTTTAGGCCGGGTAGATTCAAATGTGCTGAAAGTTTTGAAAAAAAGCTATAAACACTTAATTTATACCGGTCTTCAGGAAATGGATTTAAACATTGACAGTGTCATTTGCCGCGGTTATGACTCTGTGTGCGCCGCAATGGACTATCTCGCCTCATTGGGACACAAAAGAATATGCTATTTGGGCGAAACATCCAGAGAGGAACGTTATGTTGCTTATCTGGACATGGTAAAAAAACTCAGACTTGCAGATGATAAAAGCCTTGTTGTTGATGTTTTGTTCACTCCGGGTGACAGTTACAGCGGCTTGAAGAAAGCTCTTTCCAAAGGCTTGGATTGTTCTGCCATTATTTGTGCAAACGACGCATCCTATTTCGGTGTCTTAAAGGCCGTAAAGGAATTCCACAAGTCCATTCCCGAAGATATTTCCGTAATCGGAATAAACGATATGGAAGATATAAGATATTTAGACCCAATGCTCACTTCCATGTCAATTCCCGTGGAGGATATGGGCAATCTTGTTGTGCAGCTCCTTATAAGCAGAATAAATCAGCTCCATTCCGTGCCTGCAAAGGTATATATTCCAAGCAGGCTGACAGTCAGGGATTCCTGCATAGAATTCCGAGGTCGTTCAGGTAAGCATGCGCCGTCTAATACCGATTGATGCAAAAAACAAACGTTTGCGTTTTTGAGTTTGACATGAGTTTTTTCCTGATGATACAATTAACTCGTTGTTTTGAAGTCCGCAACGGACTGTATTTCGAGTAAAATATTGTAAAAAAGGAGAATTTGATATGGGCGATACTCAAGAACTTTCCCGAGGAAGTATACTGCTTACAGGTACCTCAAGGGCCTATGAATCCCCCTCTAAATATATTCAGGGGACCGATGAATTTCTTAATGTGTTTAAGTACGGAAGTAAATACGGTAGCCGTTTCTTATTTCTGATTGACAGCGGCGTATACGACATAATTTCGGAAAAGATTAAATCCATTGAGGATAAATGCAGCTGCAGCTATGAAGTAATAAGCTTCATCGGTGAATGCTGCATGGAAAATGTTGCAGAACTTGCCGAGACAGTAAGGAAATTTGACAGCAATGTCCTTGTAGGTGTTGGCGGCGGTAAGGTACTTGATATTGCAAAGCTCCTTGCTGATGAAACTGATATGCCCAGAATTATCGTGCCAACCTCCGCATCCAGCGACGCTCCCGCAGCAGACTGGGCAGCAGTGTACACCCGTGAGGGTGTCCACATTTCAGGCCGTCCCACCCGCCGCAGCACTGAGTTGGTTCTGGTTGACTCCGAAATTATTGTTAATGCGCCGGCACGGTTATTCTCCGCCGGAATAGGTGACGCCCTTGCAACATGGTTTGAAGCAAAGGCCTGCCTGAACTCCTGCACGCCTACCTGCGTCGGTACTTACAGAAGCTGCAGAGTGGGAACCGCAGTTTCCAGAGAGTGCTATAATATTCTCCGTGAGGACGGCTTGTCCGCTCTCCGGGCTGTAAAGGCTCACATAGTCACCCCCGCCGTAGAAAATGTTATTGAAGCCAATATTCTTCTCAGCGGTCTGGGATTTATAAACGGCGGACTGGCCGGCAGCCACGGTTTTCATAACGGATTTTCCAATATTCCGGGATGCAAAAAGTATCTGCACGGTGAAGTGGTTGCCTTCGGTCTTATCTGTCAGCTCACTCTGGAGAATACTCCCATAGACGAAATTAACGACTTGATGCAATTCATGTATGACTCAGATTTGCCCGTTACCCTTGAGCAAATCGGTATAGAATGCACTGAGGAAAATCTGGAGACCATTGCGGAGCATACCCTAAACCACAATATCCTTATCCATCACGAACCTATCCCCGTAAACAAAAAAATTCTCAAGGCTGCCATTATTGACGCCGATAAGCTGGGACGTGATTTTATGGCAAGGCTTGGCAAGTGACAGCATTACACACTGAAATAAAACGCCTGAGGCTCTATCTCCAAGTACAGGATAGGGCCACGGGTTATCTATAAAGCTAATAAGGTATGAAAAGGCCGGATACAAAATATTGTATCCGGCCTGATTTTTATTTTTTCATTCTGCACAGGATTGCAGCTGGAACGGGTTCAGATTTTCCCACTCATGTGACAGCTTTACCGGTCTTTTCAGTATGGATTTTCAGCCTCTTTGCAGGGTATCTGTGAGCATTAAAGCCACAATCCTTTGCAGAGAGGCTGTTTCTCTGTAAGCAGGTTGGACAGCTCGTAGGTGGTTGTACCAATATCCAGAGCCACCGTTGCCCCGTCAGGGATAAACTCCAAAGCTCTTGAGGCTATCTGCACCTTTTCAGTGTGGCAGTTGGTAAGTCTCGCCTCCCACTCCGCCATCTCGGTAACTCTTCTGGAATCGGGAATAAGTTCAATTCCGCCGTATACCTTTTTTATAACCTTCTCTGCCTCAAGCTCGTTAATATCCCGACGGATAGTTTCCACCGATATATTCAGCCGTCTGGCAAGATCCTCTGTTTTAAGGGAGCGCTCCATCAGAAGGAGTTTCATTGTTCCATTCTGGCGTACAGATTTCATCTTCAAGGCTCTCCCATCAACACTTCCGTTCATCAGCTGACTCAGCTGCATATAAAATATTGCTTTATTCTTTATTATAAATTTTACTGAGCCTTTAGTCAAGTGAGTGTTGCTGGAAACACCGTGTCAAGACTTTTGCAATCTTTATGATAAGTTTTACATTTGGTATGCAAAATGCACTAAATTTGTTTATTTAATTGGCTTTCGGTTAAATCATTTAGTCGCTTTGCCCGAAATATATTAACATGATTTTTTTTAGGTGTTAAACTCTCACCATAACTTGACTGAATGTTTGCAAGTTTATTGACTGCTTTCCAGATTTTCTGCTTAACACTCTTCAATCCACACTGTGTATTTTCTGTTGTTATTTTAATATTTCGGCTGTCAAAGGCTCTGCTGTACGGCACGGCGGCTGATTCCCCGGCACAATTAAACACTGTTAAATATGTCTGACAGGCTTTTCCAAGCTTTTCCCCTTTTTCCTATTCATTAAAAAACACTGCCAAAGCTTGTATTTAATTATATGATAACATTAGGAGGCTAAATATGAATGTTATCCGTTATTAAAATATAAAACAAGGCACACAAAAAAGGAGGTAAATAATATTTCTTTTGAGCAGATTATCATTTGGATTAAAGTAACCCTGTACAAGCACAACAGGCGTTCCCTTGTCCCCTGAACCTGAGGTCAGGTCACACAGAGAACCTACAAGATCAACAATTCTTCTTGGTGTAGTCCCATGAGAAACCATGCTGTCAGCACTTCTTTCCTCCTTATTGCGGATGCGCTCGGAAACGGCGTCTTTAAGCTCCTGACCGCTGAGATGAGCAAAGTCGTTATCCGCCAGATATTTAAGCTTAATTTCATTTGGCTGTCCTGCAAGACCGTCGGTATAGGCGGGAGAGGTAACAGGGTCTGCAAGCTCCCAGATTTTGCCGACAGGGTCCTTAAACGCACCGTCACCGTAGACCATGACCTCGATTTGCTTTCAGCATTTCTCAAAAATTCTCTGCTGTATACCCTCCACAACCTTGCGGCAGTCTCTGGGGAAAAGCTTGACGGTAGTCTCGGTGGCCTTGTTAGTACCCAAAAGGCCGTAATCATCGTTATAACCGCTGCCGTTTACAGATGAGGTCAGAATATCGTCCATACCCAGAACTATGTTTGCACCGGCCTCTTTAAGTCTTCTCTTTGAACGCTCTCTGGTGTGAATATCACAGCAAAGCACATTAACATCCTAATCCACCAGATGATTTCCCACTTCATCGGCAGGATAGCTCAGCATCAGAACTATTTTCTTAACGCCGCCTGCTATGCCTTTAAGGCAGATTGAAAAACGGTTGCGGCTCAAAATTGGGAAAACCACTCCCACAGTGTCACTGCCTAATTTATTTTTTACATCCTGAGAAATCTGCTCTATTGTTGCATTGTAAAACAATGCTTATTTTGCCAGGATTAAAGCTTAAAATAAAAAAGCAGCACCCGAAATTCGGATGCTGCACTAAAATTTAAAAATCACGCCACCCTGTTTTCCATCCACATTGCGATACATCTTTCGTCAATGCCGAAGTTTTCAGAGAGGAAGGCTATACTTTCGTTCAGATTCATATTCTGGAGGCGTTCAAAGTTTGTGGCATGAGGCTTTTGCTCTATATCACGGCCTTCAATGTACCCGCAATCGTAGCACATATACATATCCATTCTTCTGTGATTGTCCATAACCATTTCATGTCCGCAGCGAGGGCACTTCATAATCAATTACCTCCGTTTATTTGCCGGCTTTAAGCCGTTTAATTTCATTTTAATTTTTTTATTTGTTTTCTGTGTTTGTTACTTATTTAACTTTCTATTGTGATTATAGCCTGTTGTTAAGTATTTGTCAATACCTTTCGTTAATTTTTTCACTTTATTTTGCTTGCTGTTTTTGCCTGTTGTGCAGCTGTTTTGTTGTGTTAAATAATCGTCAATAAGCATGTATCTTAGATTTTTAGCTTGAAACTTAGGTTAAATCGGGAAATTTAGACAAAATATTGCTAAAGCAGGGAAAATTATGGAAATTTCTCCTGCTTCGGTTAAATCCCTGCCTGTTTGGGATATATTAAAAGCAGATAAATTATTGTTATTTTTCTGACTATTTATTTTAATTTTTCCATGCCTGTTTTATGTAAGAATTTTACAGCTTTACCGCCTTTTAAATTCTATTATTTACCAATTTCCCTGTCCGCTGTTTTAACTGCCGCCGATTTATTTTTTCTGCCCTCACATGTATATTAAAAGCCGAATGTAATCCGCTTCGGGACTCCATTCGGCTTATTTTTTCAGAACCTGCTATTAACAAGGTAGTTATTTTTATTGGGACTTTTGCTTACGATAACTTTCTCATTGCCGTAAAATTGTCCCTCCCTCTTGTTTTCGGCTTTTTTCTTTTTACTGCTGCTGCGGCGGCCACCGCCGCTTCTGCCTCTGCTTTTGCTCTCACCGGGCAAGTGCCCCGTAAGGCGCAGATACTCCCCTTGGCTGATTTTGCCGGTTTTATAGGCAAGGTCGGGATTTTGCGCTTTCCAGACCGCTTCCATTTTATCCGCCTGCTCCTTTCCGTAGAGCTGGGCATAAATACTGAAGTCTCCGTACTTTGCCAAAGTCTGGGCCTGTGCAAAGCGCCTTTGCATGTCCTTTTCCTGCTCTTTAAAAAGTGCCTCCTGCTTACGTCTGTCGCTGCCGGCGGCAGCGTCTGCGGCTTTCCGGTTGTAATCCACGGATAAATTATGAATTCCAACTCTCCCACGCTCTCTTGCCGCCGCTCTTTTGCCGGACAGTTCCCCGAAATCACGGAGATAGACACTGTTCTGAGCCAGTGCAGCCTGAGATGCGGTGCCGGTGTTTAAACCTCTTGACTGGGCCTGTTCGTTGAAGTTGCGGCGATTGCGCTCATACTGCACCGCCAGATTATTGCCCTGTTTGGCATAATTCTGCTCCACCGCCTGATTTTCCGCCTCAAGCGCCTCCAGATCTCTTTTGTGCTCCTGCTCCAGTCGGGAAAGCTCCGCCTGCTTTTCCCGTTCAAAATAATCCTCTATCTCTTTTGCACGCTCTTTAAAATTCATGGAAATTCCCCCTTATAGTGCTGTCCATGTGTCTATGCCTTTCTCTCCGTTCTTTCCCCACCGCTGCGGTATTTTAACTAACACATGGTGCATTATGCCAATTTCTGCCATGGTTTTTTGTTATTATTCCCCACTGCATCATCTTGCATTTCTGATAACAACCACGCCGGAGCCGCCGCTTCCGATATTATTACCTGCGCTGTAAGCACCGCCGCCGCCACCGCCGCCGCTGTTTGCGGCACCGGAAGAAGGGCTGTCGCTTGTCCATCTGCATCCTCTTCCGCCGCCGCTGCTGCCGCCTGCGCCGGGGGTTCCGTATGAGCCCACACCTGAGGAATCTATTTTTGCTCCGGCCGCTCCGCCGCCGCCGGCGCCGAATCTGTATCCGGCGCTGAATCCCGGTGCGGTGAAGGAGCTGTCAAAAAAAGCGTATGCACCGTCTCCGCCCCGTCCGCCGTCCCATTCGCCTCCGCCCCCTCCGTATCCGGCTCCGCTTGACCCATCGATTGCCCGTACCCCAAAGGCTTGGGAATCTTCCTCCGGGCCGCCTACACGAATGTAATATTCACCTTCATTAACTTTAAGGCCTGTAATTTTGTTGCATTTACCGCCTCTGCCTCCCGCGCCCCCATACCAGAAGTCGGTATAGCCGTCGTCCCAGTGAGTACCCTTTGAACCTTTATAGCCGCCTTCAACGCAGAAAACATCAATGGGTGTAGGTACAGAGCGGAGGGTGAGAGTTCCGCCGGAGAGAAAACTTATTGCCCAGTCCCCTTCAGGATTTCCGGAAAATTTATAGTTACCTGTGTAGGAAAAGTCAAAGGCCGATGCCCAGCACTGACGGGCAGTGCCATTAACTCCTATGTATATTTTTTTAACTTTTCGGGCGGTATTTCCCACTCCAAGGTAAATTTTCTTCACCTTTCTGGCATTTCCGTCTACTCCCGTGTATATGTTTTTGCTCATATTTTCACCGCCTCACTCGTACACAATGTACAGCTTTCCGGTTTCCAGAGCGGACGATCCCGGCGTGAGTTCGGAAGTTCCGCAGGAATAAGCAGGGGCAAAAGCGTTCTTTACGTCCTGACTGAGCTTTGCCATCGTTACTGCACCGGGGGCAATTTTATTTTCCGATACTGCTCCCGCTGTCAGTTTTTCCCCGTTGACGCTGAGCTTTTGAAGCTTTTCTGCCGTCACCGCACCGTCTGAAATTTTTTCAACGCTTACCGCAGCCGGGGCTATTTTTTCCTCTGTTACCGACAGATTTTTAATTTCCGCCGTGCCCACACTCTCAGAGGCAATTTTCCCCTGACTTACAGCGCCCTCCGCAAGCTTGTCTCCGCTTACGGCAGCAGGTGCAATATTTTCCCTTTTTACTGCGGAGACGGCAAGCTTTGAGTTGGTAACTGCACCGTTTTTGAGCTTAATCTCCCCTAAGCTCTCATCGGGAATTGTGCCGACAGACACTCCCTCTATTGCCTCCACCAGTTTTTCCAGCGCCGCCTGTACGGTTTTGGCTCCCGACAAACCGGATACCTCTATTATTCCCAAATCTTTTGCCCCGTCTTTTTCCATTGAGGGCAGCAGCACATCGTTAATGTAGGTCTGAACTGCCTTTCCCGCCTTGTCAAATTCCGCCTTTAACTCTGCGGCTGTAAGGCCGCCTAAGTCGTTAGGCTCGTCAGGAAGTTTGGATATAATTTCCAAATCATCGGTAAGTTTTATAAATGCCATTATTTTTCTCCCCTTTACTTAGCCCAGCCTGTGAGCCGCAGTCTCAGGTCCGAGGCCAGCACCGTTGCGGCAGTGTTGGGCGAGCGGCTTTCAAAAATGAGCTTATAGTATACGAATTTTTTTGCTTTCAGTTTCAGCCTGTGAATTTGTGGCTTACGGTTGGTTTTAAAGCTCCAGCGGCTGAAATCGGCGGGACAAAAGCTTGCGATTGAGGATACGATTTTTTTGTCCCCGTAGCGGCTGCGCCTGTCGGTCTGAATACTTACATGAAGTTCTCCGAAGCTCTCAGGCTTAATTCCCACCCACAGCATACATGAGTATTTTCTCCTGCTGTCAAGGCCGAAACTCATGGCGCCGGACTCCCAGTAAGCTTTTATTGCCTTTCCGTCATCACTTTTCCAGCGGTAGGAAAGGCTTTTAATCTCCCCGTCTGCGGTGCCGAATATCAGTTCGCCGCGGTAGTTCTGGAAGGCGGTAGCATTCAGGCCCTCATAGAGATACCATGCGTCACATGCGTAATTTTGCACAAGGCAGGAATTTCCGCAAGATATATAATATTCCTGCGCAACATTGTCATCAAAACAAATACATTTGCTAAAGTCGAATTCTCCCAGAGTTTTAAATATTCTGTCGCTTATCCGCTTTGCCTGCCGCTCGTCCTGAGTAACACCGGATGAATATGCGCTGGCGTTGCGCCATTCAAAAAGGTCTCGACCGTGGAGACTGCGTGGAGAGTTTAAAACAAGCTTTTGCTGTCCCATAGCCTCATTGCCTATGCTTCTGTTTATGGGACTGCAATAAAAAGCCGCTGTCACGGTTTTGTCTTTTAGTTCTATATTGCCGTAACGAATTGACCATGCACTGTGACTTTTAAAACAGATAAGGCTTGAATAATGGCGTATAAGACCGGTGACAGGGCTGTTTTCGTCCCCCACTCTCAGCTCGTTTAAGTCGGGGAAGTAATCGGCTCTGGGATTGCCGTCATAGTCCAGATCAGAGTAGATGCAGCGGTTTGAGCCGTCGCCGTAAAGGAAAATGCGGCTGTCCTGAGTACCGTTGTAAAGCTCGCCGAAGCGCATTGAAAGTACATCCTGCCTGTAATTTTTTTTCATTGTCCAGCCTGCTTCAATGCTGTTCACAGCCTGGGCAGGAGGAGATGAAAAGATAATTTTTCCTTGGGCAAGATCTGCGCTGTATAAGCTTTTGTCCAGTAAAGCACCTGTTTTAAGGTCTTTAACGTAGTCCAGAGAGAGAATATTCTCTTCCGGCAATTTAAATTCCGTTCCCTTACCGTCAGGTGAGAGCCAAAGTCTGCGGCAGCCGCTGAGTCTGTTTACCCTTTCCAGTGTTTCACCGCCGCCGGCAGGGGGCACCGTGACCGCCACAAGGGGTCTGTATCCGTCCACATTTTTCAAACTTTTTCCGTCAAAAACCTTGTATTCAATGCCGTTTATCATGTAAAGCAGGTTTGAAAAGGGAAAAAAGTGAACTTCTCTGTCTGTGTTCATTGCCCCCAGATTCTGCATTGAAAACACTCCGTTTTCTTCCTCAGAAAGCCGCCAGATATTACCGTCACAGGCGCATATAAGCTCATCTTCACCCTTAACCAAACCCTGCCAGATACCTCTGACGGGGGCGCTGCCCAACTTTATAAGGGTTTTGCTGCCGGCACGGCGGCGGAGGTTACCGTCACGGGTTACGGCAAAATTTTTGCACACCGAAGCCTGTCCGAAAGAAAGCTTAGTATCACCGTCCGGATTTTCGCAAAGACCCGAAAAGGCTTTAAGGGAATATATTTTTTCGTTCATTTCTCACCTCACCAGCGTGAAAATTCACCGTACTCTATGCCTCCGTATACATCCTGTATAGGCTGCGATTCTGCCGGAAGCCCTGTTTTAAGGCCTGCTTTAAGGCTTTCATACCTGAGCTGACAGAATGATGAGGCCTCCGGGTCCTCGCTGAGAAGGAGCTGAGCGGCCAGCCCGTAGGGTAAAATACTGCGGCAAATGTAGTCATCAAGGCTGATAGAGGTCTTAAAATCGTAAATTACCGGCACAATAGGCCGCCCGCAGCACTCTTCCGGCTTAAAGCTGTCCGAGTATGGATACAGCTCACCTGTCAGTGCATTAAGAATTGCAATGGTTCTGTCCTTATACTCTTTGTTATCGGAATTATCCGCCTGTGCGCCGTTCTGACTCTGCTCGTCCATAAGGGACATGGCGGTTTCAAAAACTGTCTGT
>JAHHRS010000040.1 GCA_020025675.1 Oscillospiraceae bacterium | reverse complement strand
ACCTTAACGGCACGGAAGTCGGACTTTGCGAAGGTGTCAAAATCGACGAAATCAGTAAAGAGAGGTTCAATCTCCACCTTGGAGAAGTCAACATCGTCGTCATCGTCATCTGTGAGTTCCTCAATGATGTCTTCCTTGAAGTCCTGAATCTCTTCCTTTACCTCGTTTACAGCGTTCTTTACAGCTTTTTTAACTGTATCCATAAAGCTCATATCCTTGCCCCTCTTGCTCAATTCCTCGGCGGTTGGTTTCATTGTGGGGAAGAGGATAACATCTCTAATGCTGCTGCAATTGGTCAACAGCATAACGCATCTGTCTATACCGATACCAAGACCACCGGTAGGCGGCATGCCGTATTCAAGGGCATTTATGAAGTCTTCATCCATCATACCTGCCTCATCGTCTCCATTTTTGCGCAGTTCAACCTGTTTACGGAAACGTCCGGCCTGATCTATCGGGTCGTTCAGCTCGGAGAAAGCATTACCCATCTCACTGCTGCAAATAAAGAGTTCAAAACGCTCTGTAAGTCTAGGTTCCTTAACACTGCGCTTTGCAAGAGGAGACACATCAACAGGATGCATGGTGATAAACGTAGGCTGAGTAAGATGCTCCTCTACCTTCTGGTCAAAGCATTCATAAAGTGCATTACCCCAGGTTTTCTCCTTTTTGTCCATTTCAATACCAATAGACTCTGCAGCCATAACAGCATCCTCGTCGCTCTCTATGGCCATAAAGTCAACACCCAGATATTCCTTTACAGCCTCAGCCATAGTCATCCGGCGGAAGGGAGGTGCAAGGGAAATCTGCTGTCCCTGCCATTCAACATCGTACGTGCCGAGTATCTCCTTGGCAGCACCGGAAAGCAGCTCCTCAAACAAATCCATCATATCGTTAAAATCAGCATATGACTCATAAAGCTCAACTGAGGTAAATTCAGGGTTATGCTTTGTATCCATACCCTCGTTTCTGAAAATACGGCCTATCTCGTACACTCTCTCAATACCGCCCACAATAAGCCGTTTCAGGTTAAGCTCGGTAGCGATACGGAGGTACATGTCCATATCAAGAGTATTGTGGTGGGTGATAAACGGTCTTGCGGTAGCTCCGCCGGAAATGGTATTAAGAACCGGAGTCTCCACTTCCATATATCCCCTGTTATCAAGGAAGCGGCGGACATAGCTTATAAATTTTGAACGTATTTCAAAGTTTTTTCTGCTCTCGTCGTTAACAATAAGATCCACATATCTCTGTCTGTACTTTAGTTCAGTGTTCGTCATTCCGTGGAATTTTTCAGGCAGCGGACGGAGAGACTTGGATAGAAGAGTCACCTTTTCCGCATGTACTGAAATTTCCTCGGTCTTTGTTTTAAACACATAACCGGTAACACCTATAATATCGCCAATATCGTATTTTCTGAAATCCTTGAACTCCTGCTCGGAGACTGCATCAGAACGGATATAAAGCTGTATCTGGCCCTTATCATCTTTAATATGGCAAAAAATAGCCTTGCCCATGCCGCGCTTTGACATGATACGGCCGGCTACTGACACGGTCTTTCCGTCAAAAGCGTCATAATCATTCTTAATTTCCTGAGACCAGGCACTTCTTAAAAACTTAGTCTGGTGAAACGGATCTCTGCCTGCATCCTGTAACTCCTTCAGCTTGTCGCGGCGGATTTGAAGAATCTCTGACAGCTCCTTACCTTCTTCTGGGTTAAACTTATTATTATCACTCATTCTATATCCCTCAAAGCTTATTTATTCTCAACAGAAATTATCTTGAACTTAAATGCACCGGCAGGGGCATTTATTACGACTTCCTCTCCTGCTCTATGGCCATTGAGTCCCTGACCTACAGGTGAGTCGTCAGAAATTCGGCCGTCTCTGGGGTTTGCCTCCTGAGAACCGACTATTTCATAGCACTCCTCTACGTCCTCTTCAATATCAAGAACCCTTACAATGCTGCCAAGAGTAACGGTGTCTTTAGGCACATCCGAAGTGTTATTGTCAACAATTTCAGCATTCTCAATCAAAACCTTTATTTCTGCTATTTTGGAATAAAGCTTTCCCTGCTCAGTCTTAGCTTCATCGTACTCACTGTTTTCAGACAGGTCACCGAAGCTTCTGGCTTCTTTTATAAGCTCAGCCACTTCCTTTTCCTTGACAGTTTCAAGGTATTCAAGTTCTTCTTTCAGTGCGTCCAGACGCTCCTGACTCATTTTAAATCTGCTGGAATTAGGCATAAGGCAATTCTCCTTTTAAGTGTATTGATTATGGTAATAAATATTTAATTAAATAGACGCTATCCTCTGATATTAACTGAGAAGTTTAAGGGCTGCCATAAGCTGGTCATCACTACTGGTACTTGATGTACCGTCCTGACCGCCGGCGGTACCTTCTGTTGTACCCACGGTACTTGGGTCTGAATTATGAAGGATTACTTCAGGAACAACGCCGCCCTGAAGAGAAATATCATTTCCGTTTGGAGTAAGATAACTCCTTGTGGACAGCCTTATAGCACTGCCGTCTCGAAGTTCTATTGTCTCCTGAGTACGGGTATTACCGGTAGTACTTTCACCCAATAATGTGGCCCACTGATATTCCTTCAGCACAGCAGCACAAAGCTCCGCCTCTTTATATGTCTCTCCGTTTATTAAAACGCACATAGGAAGCTGGACACACATACCGTCTGATTCTGTAACAAGTTCATCGCCCTGTTTATCAATCTCAGAAAACAGTCTGCCTTTAGGCAGCAGATAATCTAAAAATACAGCCAGCTCTTCTGTTAAACCTCCCGGATTTCTTCGTAAGTCAATTACCAATGCGCTGGCTCCCTGACTCAGAAGCTCCTCAATGGCTGTAACTGCAGCTTTTCCACTGCCGGCTTCAAAATCCTTTATCTGAACATATCCGGCACCCGTCTTTTCAAGTCTTGACTTAACATGGTTTTGCACCATTCCGGTGCAGTCCACTTCAACAAAATATGAGCCGTTGGAAATTTCAAGAACAAACTTTCCGTCCATCTTGGACCTAATAAGAGTTCTCACTTCATCTGCTGTATAGTAGCTGAGTTTTTCATCATCTACGGCAGTTATAACAGCCCCCACCTGAAGTCCGTTTTTAGCGGCAGGGCTTTCGGCATCAACCGACATTACCTGATAACCGCCGGTGTTTTCATCTCTCATAAGTGACATTCCGATATCAGCGTAGTCATTGGTTGAGTATAAATTGAAGGTTCTGTAATCAGCCTCAGACATGAATTTGCTCCACTGATCGCCGAGGCCTGATATCATGGCTGCAGCAGCTGCATTACCCATGGACTTTCTGTCCACATGATCTATATAATTCTCTTCCACTATATCCTTTATTTCTATATAGCGCATAGCTTCTTCAAAGTCTTCTTTACCGCCAACCTTGTTAAGCATTGATTTATAAGTGAAGGCATAAGTACCGAAGCCAAGAAGCAGACATAATGGCAGTACAAATTTCAATTTAAAGTTAATATTAAAAATGGCTGAGAAGAAATTTACAACATTTGCCATAAATCTTCTGAAAAAATTCCCCATATTATTCCTCCTTATAGCATGGCTGAGCCGGGCAGTCTTTATTGACTGTCCGGCATTGGGCCATTACTTCAGATGAAATGAATTTTATTTCTGTTTAACATTCTTTTTAGAAGAATGACATCGGATCGACTGTACCGCCGTTTTGTCTCACTTCAAAGTGAAGGTGAGGTCCGCTAACCAAGCCGGTAGAACCAACATAACCTATAACATCACCCTGATTTACTGACTGTCCATATCCCACAGCTATTGAAGACATATGGCCGTAAAGGGTAATATAACCATTGCCGTGGTCTATCATTACGCAGTTGCCGTATCCGCCATTTACACCGGCCTTAACTATGCTTCCGCTGTCAGCTGCATATATAGGTTCCCCTTCTCCTGCTCCAATATCAAGGCCCGAATGCATTTTTCCGACCTGACCTGTTACAGGATGTGTGCGGGGACCATACGGACTTGTAATAACAGTAGTAGTGGTAGGCCAGATAAAACTGCCTGTGGGATTAATGGATGTTCCGCCGCCTCCACCGCCGGTACTGCCGCCTCCGCCGCCCCCGCCGCCGTTAGCGGCAGCTTCTTCCCGGCGTCTGCGTTCCTCTTCTTCACGTTGACGCTGAAGTTCTGCTACGAGAGCGTCAATTTCCGCATTAGCAGCGTCTTCCGCTGCAATTATAGCATCTATCTCTTCCTGGCGGTTCTCGATGTCACCCTCCAGTTCAAGCATTACATTGGTAGCCTCTTGGATATCCTTTTCAAGCTGCACCTGCTCTTCACGCAGTGTAGCCTGTTTTTCCTCGACTTCAGCCTTGTATTCTTCATACGCCTGTTTAACAGCTTCTGTATTTTCTCTGGCCGCTATGTACTCATCTTCCAGCTGTCTGTCGCTTTCCATTATCTCGCCGATATCGTCAACAACTGTTAAAAGTTCGCCCAGACTTGTGGCATTAAGAACAAGAGCAAGGAATCCGTAGTTACCGTTTTCCTCCATAGCTCTTACACGCTCCCGATAACGCTCAAGCTGTTCATTTTCAAGCTTAAGGGCCTCTTCCAGTTTTTCGCCCTCAGTGGCAATCATTTCGTCATAAAGTGCTATCTCTTCTGCGTTCAGCTCCATCTGTTCGATGGTATACATGTTTCGCTCATCCATTGCAAGCTTTCTTTCAAGGATGCTGGCATGTTCGCTTTCAAGAGAATCAACAACTGCCTGTTTTTCCTGTCGGTTGGAGGAGATTTTATCTCTCTCCTTTTTGAGTTGGTCTATTTCGCTCTGAGTCACAGCAAAAGCCGACGTGGGAAGCATGGTGAAAACCATGACCAGAGTCATTAAAATACCAATTACTCTTTTTATTTTTCTTTTTTTCATACCTTTATTCCTAATTTATTTGCCTGTCAGCAGTTCCAGTGGGGATTGCCCGGGAAATAGGCTTCAGGGTCTACATGAGAACCGTTCACAATTACCTCAAAGTGACAGTGAGTACCGGTAGCCACACCTGTTTGACCTAAGTAACCTATTGTCTGACCTGCGGAAACATATGTACCCTGACTTACAGCTATACCGGACATATGTGCATACAGAGTCTGTGTATAGTCACCATGGTCAATGATAACATAGTTTCCGTATCCGCTGTTGCTGCCCGCGGTAATAACCGTGCCGGAACCTGCTGCAACTATTGCCCCTCCGTCATTTCCATAACCGTCTATATCTATACCGCTGTGAAATTTAAGTTCACCTGAAATCGGGTGTACTCTGTTTCCAAAGCGGCTGGTTATAGTGTTTCCGCTGGGAACAGGCCATGTAGTTAAGCCTGAGCTGGGAGCGCTGTTTCCTCCTGAGTTATCAACCCAGCCATCGTTCCCTCCGCCTACATCTCCGCTGCCTACATCTCCGCCGGCGTCAGAACCACCGTCGGCATTTTCTCCCTGATCGGGCTGGCCCGGTTGAGGATTCTGAGCCTGCTGCTGTTCCTGCTCCTGACGCTTTTGTTCATTATAAGCTTTTATCATTTCAAGAACAGATGACATTGCGGCGGCCTCTGCGGCTTCTGCGGCCTTGTATTCCTCTATTGCTGTCTGGATTTCCTCTTCAAGCTCATCGAGTCTTAAAAGTGCTCCCTCTATTTCCTGCTCCAGGGCTACCTGTTCTTCCTTTAAGAGAGCCTGTTTTTCGTCGATTTCAGCCTTTTCTGCCTCATACTCCGCTTTTACTGTTTCTGTTTCCTTGCGGGCTGCCACATACTTTTCTTCAAGCTCTCTGTCGCTCTCCATTATACAGCCCATATCATCAAGAGCAGTAAGAAATTCGCTGAAGTTTTTGGAATTAATAACAAGACTAAGAATGTTAAAACCGCCGTTTTCTTCCATAGCCCTTACCCGAGCTCTGTATCGCATGAGCTGGTTTTCTTCCTTTGATCTTGCATCCTCAACCTCTTCGGCCTTATCCTTTATAATATCTTCGTAGATGCTTATTTCCTCGGCAACCAGACTGAGCTGTTCGTTGGCGTACTTATTCTCCGCATCAAGGGCAAGCTTTTGCTCCAAAACTCCCGCCTGCTCTTCTTTGAGCTGATCGATACGTGATTTGGCCTCTTTGACCTTGCCGGAAAGCTCATTTTTCTGGGCCTGTATCTTATCTATATCGCTCTGATTAATGGCGTGAGCCTTTACGGGCATTACGCTGGCAAGAAGTGAGAACACCATAAGCAGGGTCAAAATGATGGCTATAATGGATGTAGTTTTTTTACTGTTCATAATAGACTCCAATTCCCTGTTGCTATTAAGGAATTTACACCTTCAGGTAATTTCTGATTGCATTTACGCCGCCAAAGACACCTACTAAAATTCCCGTACCAAGATAACAGATAAGTACAGGAACCGCTACATTTGAAAAGGGTACTACCCTAATAAAGCTTCCTGCTACTGTGCTGATGATTTTTCCGGTAAGCAGCTCGTATACGCCCCATTCAGCGATGAATGCAAGGCACCCGCCGATAAGTCCAAGTGTTAGGCCCTCCACTATAAAGGGTAGGCGAATAAAACCGTTATTTGCGCCGACCATCTTCATTATGGCTATTTCTTCACGTCTGTTAAAGGTAGCAAGTTTAATGGTATTTGACATTATAAATACTGATACAAACACCAAAATCACTATAAGTACCAGTGAAACAATGCTGACAACGTTTCTGATAGTAACAAATATGTCTGCATACTCTATATGTGCTCTAACCTTTGCCACGCCATCCACACTCATCAAATCCTCAGTTGTCTGTGACATAAGTGCTATGTCTGTAAGGTGTATAACATAGCGGTGGCGGAATACGGTGCTGTCTATTCCTTCCATAACATAGCTGTCATAATTGTCAAAAAAGTTATCCATAGCAAGCTCTCTTGACACAAATTCAGCTGACTCCACATTATCAACAGCCGTTATTTTTTCTTCCAATGCCACAGCTTCATCGTCTGTAAGCTCTTCATTCACAAAAGCGACAACCTCGTTTTGATCTTCAAGGTCTTTAATAAGTGCGTCAATATTCACAGATAAAAGGGACACGCTTCCCATGATTATAAGGCAAGCCATAATGATTGTAACTGAGGCAAAGGACATAAATCCATGCTTTCCTATGCTGCGGAAGCCTTCGCCTATAAGATATCCGCCTCTACTAAATTTCATAGCTGTAATACCCATCCATTCCGTCACTGATAACGTGGCCGCCGTCTATGGTGACAACGCGCTTAGAAAAAGCATTTACCAGTTCCTTCTCATGGGTAACTACAAGAATGGTAGTTCCCATCTCGTTTATCTTTTCGAACAGGAGCATAAGCTCCAGACTGCGGACAGGGTCAAGGTTACCTGTTGGCTCGTCCGCAACTATCATACGCGGGCTGTTTACAAGCGCTCTGGCAATTGCCACTCTCTGCTGTTCACCACCGGAGAGTTCATTGGGAAGTCGCTTCTCTCTGCCCTCAAGGCCGACAAGCTCCAAAACGTAGGGGACCCGCTTGCTGATTTCTTTGTTTGAGGCGCCCACCACACGCATGGCAAATGCCACGTTATCATAGACCGTCATGTTTTCGATAAGCCGGTAATCCTGAAATATGACGCCCAAAGTTCTTCTCATCTTGGGGAGCTTTCTTCTTTTAATTTTCATCATGTCAAAATCGTTTACCGTTATGTCACCGGAATTGGCATGAATCTCTCCTGTTATGAGTTTCATTATTGTGGTTTTACCCGAACCGGAAGGCCCCACAAGAAAAACGAACTCACCCTCGTCAATACTAAGGTCTACACCATCCAGCGCCACAGTGCCGCTGCTGTCATAAACCTTGGTCACATTGTTCATTCGAACCATAGTTAATTTATCCTCCAACTGTAACTTGGATTTTTATCTTCGTATATGTAAAATATCTTAATTCCCTTAGTATTTATTACTGTTGCTGCTATTGTTGTTATTATTGCTGTTAAGAGAATCCAGATACATTTTCACCATCATTGCAACCTTAAAAACAATGGCGTGGTCAAACTCTCTCAAGTCCAGACCTGTAATCTTCTTTATTTTTTCAAGCCTGTACACCAGAGTATTCCTGTGTACATAAAGCTTACGGGATGTTTCAGAAACATTAAGGTTGTTTTCGAAAAACTTGTTTATAGTCTCAAGAGTATCGTCATCCAAAGTTTCGATGGGATTTTTCTTAAATACCTCATTCAGAAACATTTCACAAAGAGTTGTCGGAAGCTGATAGATAATTCTGCCAAGACCCAGAGTCTCGTAATTTACAATTGTCTTTTCGCTCTCAAATACACGGCCAACGTCTATTGCCACCTGAGCCTCTTTGTATCTGTCTGCAAGCTCGCGAAGGTGCAGAGCATTTGTGCTTATACCGATTACACAGTGTATGCCCAACTCATCTATGAGCAGATCTTCGATGCTGTGGGCAATTCTGGAAATTTCTTCCGGGCAGTCCGGTGAGCTGAGCGCCTTTACAACAACTACATCCGTCTCATTGATGTTTAGCACAAAGTCCTTCTGCCTATCGGGAAAAAGTCCCTGAATGACCTCTACCGCAGCCACGTCAGGATTATCCATCTGACGAACCAGAAAAACGCATCTGGGTTCATCTGTCACAAAATGAAGTTCCTTGGCTCTTACATAAACATCGCCCGGCAGAATATTATCGGAAATAATATTCTTAACAAAGGCTGCCTTATTGTGCTTTTCTTCATAATTGCTTTTAGCTTCGTTAAAGGCAACGGAAGAAACAGCACATATTGTTTTGGCGACCGGGTCATTACCATCAACAAAGGCTGCATAGTCAAATTTTGAGTCACTGGACATAAGGGGACTGTATACTCTGAGCCCTGTGGTTATCACATGCTCGCCGGAGTCAAAATCATATAAATGAAAATCATCGAGTCTTGAGCCTATCATAGCAAGTTCTGAACATGCCACCACAAACCCCTGTTCGTCTACCACACCGATCGTCCTGTCAACGGCATCTTTCATTTGAATAATCACATTCTGGAAAATCCTGCTGGACATAAAAACGCCTCCTATGAGCGGCAGTTAAGCTGAAATTAAAGCTATTATGGCAAAATGCCATACCTCCGCAATTCTCTTTCTACATAATAACCCACTTTTATGTGATTTTCAATAGAAAAAAAGAGCTTAGTTTGTGAACTTTTTTAATTTTGTGTTAGTTCCGCATAAATTTTTGCAAAAAGTGGATGCAATTTTGATGATTTTTCCATTAATCAGCGCTGAACACCTTGCACAAATCCTTTTCGTTCAGCTCTCTGTATTCTCCCTCACTCAGGTTTTTATCTAACTCAAGAGTCCCTATTGACAGTCGTCTTAGAAGGGTCACCGGTTTACCTACGGAAGCTAACATTCTTCGCACCTGATGATATTTTCCTTCCGTAAGCACCACCTCACAGCGCTTTCCGCCAAGTCTTATAAGTTCAGCCGGCCGGCATTTGAGTCCGTCTCTCAGTTCTATGCCGTTTTTAAATGCTTTTTCATCTTCCTCTGTCAGTTCACCATCGACCTCAGCATAATATCGTTTTTTCACAGAAAATTTAGGCGAAATGACCCGATGTGCAAAATCACCGTCATTTGTCAGCAAAAGCAGGCCGCTTGTGTCCTTATCAAGTCTGCCCACGGGGAAAAGGTTCATACGACGCATTTCAGGGCTTAACAGCTCAAGAACGGTCTTTTGTTTTTTGTCTTCGGTAGCCGTAAGAATTCCGCAGGGCTTATCAAGCATAAAATACCTGTATTTTGAATATGATATAAGGTCACCGTCAACACATATCCGGTTTACATCACTGTCTATTTTGGTTTCCGGTTTTATAACTGTTATTCCGTCAACACTGACTCTGCCATGCCTTATAATTGCTTTAAGCTCTTTTCTTGAAGCGACTCCCTGGTCGGAAAGGAATTTGTCCAATCTCATAAAAGCCATTTCCGCTTTCCTCCTTTCTGAATTTATTATTATAACATACTTTGCTCAACTTTTGAATAGCCTATATCTGAGGTGATTGCTTTGATTCAAAAAGAACGTGTTTTTAACAAAAAGAAGGCTCTGCTGCTGGTTTTTATTTGCGCAGCAGTTTTGCTGGTACTGTTTTTCATCCGCTGGCATAATAATAAGTCCAACGAACTATCCACTCCCGAAGGACGCGGAGAGTTTCTTGCCTCTTTAGGTTGGGATGTAGACTTAAACTCTGAAGAGGGAAAAGCCGTCATAATTCCTGAGACATTGGACGGAGTAATGGAAGAGTATAACAAAATGCAGCTTGAACAGGGTATGGATCTTAGCCCCCATTGCGGTGAAAAATGCCAGCAGTACACATATTTGCTGAAAAATTATCCCTCAGATAACGACAATGTTTTTATTAGTATGTATATTCTTGACGGCGAACTTATAGCCGGTGATATACATACAAATTCAGTAAACGGATTTATGGTGGGTATCATGCCCAACGAAAACACTCAATAATGGGAATTTATTTGCGGCGTAGTTTATATCTGCGCCGTATTTTTTAAGTTCATAAGGGCTTAAAAAACATTCCATAACATTTTCTTATAAAGTCTATATTTATTGTCCGCTATAATATGAAACGGAAAAAGTTTTTCTGCTTACCCATTGTGCAGGAACTTATGGCAAAACCATAAGAGATAATTTGCAAAATATTATACGACTTTAAATTCAGTTAAACAGTAAAAGTTCAAATGCTGTTTTAGCTGTTACATAATTATTTGTATGTATAATATTCTAAAAAACTATACTTTTTTGCGGTTTATTCTTCGTTTCAGAATAAACCTGTAATTTATTTATAAAAAAGCAGTACCAACGTATAAACCTTGGTACTGCTCAATTTTCTTTATTACTCCGTGTGCCGTGTAACGTAAAACGGAGTCATTATAAAATCAGGGATTGCTAAGTATTCAGCTGCTTAATATTTAAGCTCAGCCCTTCATAGCCTCAGCAGTAGCCACTGCAACAGCTACTGTTGCACCGACCATGGGGTTATTGCCCATGCCGAGAAATCCCATCATCTCAACGTGAGCAGGAACGGAAGAAGAACCTGCAAACTGAGCATCAGAGTGCATACGACCCATGGTATCAGTCATGCCGTAGGAAGCAGGACCTGCTGCCATGTTGTCGGGGTGAAGGGTACGGCCTGTGCCGCCACCGGAAGCAACGGAAAAGTACTTTTTACCCTGCTCGATGCATTCCTTCTTGTAAGTACCTGCAACGGGGTGCTGGAAGCGGGTGGGATTGGTAGAGTTACCGGTAATTGAAACGTCAACACGCTCATGGTGCATAATAGCAACACCTTCGCGGACGTCATCACAGCCGTAGCAGCGAACCTCAGCACGCTCACCCTCGGAGTAAGGAATCTCACGGACAATTTTCAGCTCACTGGTATAGTAGTTAAACTCAGTCTGCACATAGGTAAAGCCGTTAATACGGGAAATAATCTGAGCGGCGTCCTTTCCGAGACCGTTAAGGATAACACGCAGAGGCTTTTTGCGGGCCTTGTTGGCATTCTTAACGATACCGATAGCACCTTCAGCAGCGGCAAAAGACTCGTGGCCCGCCAGGAATGCAAAGCACTCGGTCTCTTCGGAAAGAAGCATTGCGCCCAGATTACCGTGGCCGAGACCGACCTTACGGTCGTCAGCAACGGAACCGTCAAGGCAGAAGCTCTGCAGTCCCTCGCCTATCTTTCTTGCTGCATCCGCAGCAGTCTGAACACCGGACTTTATTGCAATAGCAGCACCGACGCAGTAAGCCCAGCGGACATTTTCAAAGCAGATGGGCTGAATGCCTGCTGCGATTTCGTAAGGGTCAAATCCCTTTTCTTTGCAGATTTCTCTGCACTCTTCAACGGAGGAAATGCCGTACTGAGCAAGAACACCGTTTATTTTATCTATTCTTCTCTCATAGTTTTCAAAAAGAGCCATTGTATGATCCTCCTTCTATTATTCCTGACGGGGGTCAACATACTTGACCGCATTTTCAAACTGTCCGTAGTGACCGGTTGCCTTAGTGACAGCCTCGTTTGCATCCATGCCCTTCTTGATGAAGTCCATCATCTTGCCGATGCTTACAAACTCATATCCGATAATTTCGCTCTGAGCATTAAGAGCAAGCTTGGTGATGTAGCCTTCGGTGAGCTCCAAGTATCTGGGTCCCTTCTCTTTTGTTGCAAAGGTGGTACCGATCTGGGAGCGGAGACCCTTACCGAGATCTTCAAGGGATGCGCCCACAGCAAGACCGCCTTCGGAGAAAGCAGACTGAGAGCGACCGTAAACTATCTGGAGGAAGAGTTCACGCATAGCAGTATTTATTGCATCGCAGACAAGGTCGGTATTGAGAGCCTCAAGGAGAGTCTTACCGATAAGGATTTCGGAAGCCATAGCGGCGGAGTGTGTCATTCCGGAGCAGCCCAAAGTCTCAACAAGAGCTTCCTCAATAATACCGTCTTTAACATTCAGGGTCAGCTTGCAGGCGCCCTGCTGAGGAGCGCACCAACCAATACCATGGGTGAAGCCGGAAATATCCTTCAGTTCCTTAACCTTAACCCATTTGCCCTCTTCGGGAATAGGTGCGGGGCCATGATATGCGCCTTTGGCTATAGGGCACATATTCTGTACTTCTGTGGTGTAGATCATAGCGATCTCCCTTCTATATATTAGATATACTATTTATGTAAGGGGAAAGCTTCCCCCCTATATACTCAGTGCAGCAGATTTTCTCCTGTCATTTCCTCAGGCTTTGAAAGCCCCATAACATGAAGTATTGTAGGAGCAATATCAGCAAGTCTGCCGTCGGATAGTTTTGCATTCTTTATGCTTACGCAGAAAGGAACAAGATTTGTGGTATGGGCGGTATTTACCTTGCCGCTGTCATCAAACATACAGTCCGCATTACCATGGTCGGCAGTGACAAGCAGAACTGTATCAGGGTGTTTCTCAACTTCATCTATGATTCTGCCCATGCACTTGTCAACAGTCTCAACAGCGGTGACTGCGGCATCCATAACGCCGGTGTGGCCAACCATATCGCAGTTTGCAAAGTTGCATACAATAAGTTCATACTTTTCCGATGCAATAGCCTCAACCACCTTGTCGCACACCGTTTCTGCGCTCATCTGGGGGATAAGATCATAGGTGGCGTACTCTTTTGGAGAAGGCACAAGGCACCGTTCTTCACCCTCGGTCTGCTTCTCAACCCCACCGTTAAAGAAGAAGGTAACGTGGGCATACTTTTCAGTCTCAGCAACTCTGAACTGCTTTAAGCCCTTGGCGCTTACAAAATCCCCTAGAGTATTCTGTATTTCTTCGGGAGGATATGCAATGGGGAGAGGCAGAGTTTCATCGTACTGAGCAGTGCATACATAAGAGAGAGGATAGACAGTCTTTTCACGCTCAAATCCGTCAAAGTCAGGCAGATTTAAAGCCCATGTCATTTCTCTTGCTCTGTCGGGACGGAAGTTCATGAAGATAACGCTGTCACCTTCATTGATAACCCCCTCCGGGCATACCACAACCGGCTTTACAAATTCATCGGTAACGTTCCGGACGTAGCTTTCTTCAACAGCGTGAACAGCATCAGAGTCCATAATACCTTTGCCGCACACGATTGCATTATAGCCTTCCTCCACACGGTCCCAGCGCTTGTCTCTGTCCATGCCGTAGAAACGACCCTGAACAGTTGCAATTCTTGCGTTTCCAAGTTCATCGCACTTATCCTGAAGCTGCTTTACAAAGCCTGCGCCGCTCTTCGGAGCAACGTCTCGCCCGTCAAGGAAGCAGTGAACAAATACTTTTTCTACGCCCCTCTGCTTTGCCATATCCAGAATACCGAAGATATGGTTCAGGTGACTGTGAACGCCGCCGGTAGAGAGAAGTCCCATGATATGGAGAGCCTTATGATTATTCTTGGCATCCTCCATAGCCTTTATATAAACTTCGTTTTTAAAGAAATCTCCGTTTTCAATATCTCTGCTTATTTTAGGAAGTATCTGAAAAACGACCCTACCTGCACCTATATTGGTGTGGCCCACCTCTGAGTTACCCATCTGGCCCTCAGGCAGACCTACGTCCATACCTGATGCAGACAGCTTTGAGCATGGATATTCGGAGAAGAACTTATCAAGGTTAGGCTTTTTGGCCTGTGCAATGGCATTACCAGCAGTGGGAGCCGCCAGACCGTAGCCGTCCATAATAATAAGAACTGCTTTTTTAGTCATTTTCAGCACTCCTGGTTGCTTGCTTCAATAATTTTAGCAAAGTCAGCAGGCTTGAGAGAAGCACCGCCTATAAGTCCGCCGTCAATGTCGGGCTGAGCCAGAAGCTCTTCCGCATTCTTAGCGTTCATGCTGCCGCCGTAAAGAATACTGATAGCTCTTGCAGGACGTGCGCCGTAGATCTTGCGGATAACTGCACGGATACCTTCGCAGACTTCCTGAGCCTGCTCTGAGGTAGCGGTCTTGCCTGTACCGATAGCCCAAATAGGTTCGTATGCGATGATGCAGCGGCGAAGCTTGGCAGCATCAATTCCGGAAAGAGCGGTCTTTACCTGATATGCAACATATTCCATGGTAAGGTCCATCTCACGCTGCTCGAGGCTCTCACCCACGCAGATGATGGGAACAATGCCCTTGTCAAGCAGTGCCTTTGCCTTGATGTTTACCTGAATATCAGTTTCACCGTGATACTGGCGGCGCTCAGAGTGGCCTACAATGCAGTACTTTGCGCCCACATCAGAGAGCTGATCGGCGGAAATTTCGCCGGTGTATGCACCCTTTTCGTACATGGAAACGTCCTGAGCACCTGCTGCAACCTTGCAGTCCTTTCCGGCCTTTATCATAGCGGGAACCATTATTGCAGGAGCGCAGAGAACTACATCGCAGTTTCTGTTCTTAGGCATGTTAGCCTTTAACTCCTCCATAAAGGGTTTGATGCCGGAATTCAGCATATTCATTTTCCAGTTACCGGCAATAACGGTTTTACGATATTTTCTGTTCATTTATATACTCCGTTTCTTGATTCCGGGGAGCGGTTAAATCCACTCCCCCATTTATATTTATATAACTTATTTATCTAAAAGGCATGCTACTCCGGGCAGCTCCCTGCCTTCGAGGAACTCCAGAGAAGCGCCGCCGCCGGTGGAGATATGGGTAATCTTATCGGCAAAGCCAAGCTTCTCAACAGCGGAGGCAGAGTCACCGCCGCCCACAATGGTAACAGCGCCGGACTCCGCAAGAGCCTTAGCCATAGCCTTGGTGCCCTCTGCAAACTTATCAAATTCAAATACGCCCATAGGTCCGTTCCAAACGATGGTACCTGCACCCTTAACGGCATCTGCAAATATTTCTGCGGTCTTGGGTCCTATATCCATACCCATAAGGTCAGAGGGAATGTTTTCCCCTACTTCAACAGGCTCTGCATCTGCGGAAAACTCCTTAGCACAGCAGTTATCAACAGGAAGCAGGAACTTAACGCCCTTCTCATCTGCCTTCTTTATCATGTCTTTAGCGTAGTCTATGCGGTCAGCTTCAAGGAGAGAGGTGCCTATTTCGCAGCCCTGAGCCTTCTTAAAGGTGTATGCCATACCGCCGCCGATAATAATGGTATCTGCCTTTTCAAGAAGGTTATTTATAACATTTATTTTGTCGGAAACCTTTGCGCCGCCCAAAACAGCCACAAAGGGGCGCTTGGGATCGTCCAGAGCCTTGCCCATAACGGACAGCTCCTTTGCAACAAGGAGTCCAGAGTATGCGGGAAGATATGCGGCAACGCCGGCAGTAGAGGCATGAGCTCTGTGTACGGTGCCGAAAGCATCGGATACAAAAATCTCAGCCATGGAAGCAAGCTCCTTTGCAAAATCAGCGCCGTTTTTCTCCTCGCGAATATCAAAGCGCAGGTTTTCAAGAAGCATAATCTCGCCGGGCTTTAATGCAGCAGCTTTAGCCTTGGCATCTTCACCGATAATGTCTTTTGCAAATATAACCTCTTGCCCAAGCAGCTCGGAAAGTCTCTTTGCTACGGGAGCAAGTGTCAGCTTTTCCTTCCACTCGCCTTTGGGCTTGCCAAGGTGAGAGCAGGCGATAACGGCGGCACCGTTTTCAAGGAGATACTTAATTGTGGGGAGAGCGGCAACAATACGCTTGTTGCTGGTGATTTCACCGGTTTCCTTATTCTGAGGAACGTTGAAATCGCAACGGAGCAGAACCTTTTTACCCTTTACGTCAACGTCGTAAACAGTTTTTTTGTTGTAATTCATGGTTTATCCTCCTAAAAATATTTTTCAGTTTTCTGACATAGAACCTTCATCCAGAAGTCCGGGAAAATTTTGCTGGCGAAGGGCGTCATATGCCAATATAGCAACGGAGTTTGACAAATTCAAGCTCCGGGCATCACTTATCATAGGAATTCTTATACATCTGTCTCTGTATTTTTCCCTAAGCCATTGGGGAAGTCCCGCCGTTTCCTTGCCGAACATCAGCGTCACATTTTCTCCGCTCATGTCCACATCGGAATAGGCTTTGGGCGCTTTTGTAGTGGCGAGGAAAAGATTTTCATCGCCGTTTTTTTCAAAGTAATCATCCAGATTTTCGTAGACTCTTATATCTACCAAAAACCAGTAATCGAGGCCGCAGCGTTTGACTTTGCTGTCTGAGATGTCGAAACCCAGAGGCTTTATAAGATGCAGCACAGCACCCGTACAGGCACAGGTGCGGGCTATGGCTCCGGTGTTAAAAGGTATCTCCGGTTCAACCAGAACTATATTTAACATTTTGTACCGTCCTATTGCTCATGTATTTTTTATAACTGACAGAACTTTTGCAATAACTTTCTTTGGTTCGACTACATTTTAGCACAAAAATGAGAAAAATCATGCACTTTTTTAGGTTTTTAACAAGTTCTTGCATATTAGACAAAAGAGGTCTATAATCAGTCACATTATATGGGCATTTATTGGCATTTTGCCTATTGAGCAAAATGTCTAAAATACTTTTCAGAGGATTTTATATATGATTTACAAATGCAGTGATTGTCCGAGAAACTGCGGAGCGTTAAGAAGCGAAAAAAGTGCCGACGGAATATGTGCAAGTCCTGCCGTCAGCCATGTTGTCAGAGCCGCTCCCCACTTCGGTGAAGAGCCATGTATAAGCGGAGATAAAGGTTCAGGGGCGGTTTTCTTTTCAGGGTGTAATTTGCGCTGTGTTTTCTGTCAGAACAGAGAAATCAGCCGTTCCGCCGTTGGTAAAGAGCTTAATTCGGCTCAGTTAAGAGAGCTTTTTCTTCGGCTCAGAGACACGGGAGTTCACAACATAAACCTCGTTACTCCAAGTCATTACATAAGAGAAATAGCTAAAGCGCTGGACGGACTGGATCTTGGTATTCCCGTAGTCTGGAACAGTTCAGGTTATGATAAAGCGCAGTCCCTTAAAATGCTTGAAGGCTTGGTTCAGATATATATGCCGGATTTGAAATATTTAAAATCCGATACGGCAAAGCGTTATTCTGCGGCCCCTGACTATCCCGCAGTTGCGTCTGCCGCTTTAAAAGAGATGTACAGGCAGGTAGGTCCTTATAAGACGGATGAAAGCGGAATTTTAAAATCAGGACTTTTAATACGCCACCTTATTCTTCCCGGGCAGGAATTAAACACAATGGATGTTATAGATTTTGTGGCTGAAGAATTTCCGAAGGGCAGTGTTTTATTCTCACTTATGAGTCAATATACCCCGATGCCGAGTCTCACGCAATTTCCGGAATTGCAAAAGACAATAGACGACGAGACAAGCCGAAATCTCCGATCATACATGATGAAAATGGGCATTGAGGATGGGTACTGGCAGGAAAGCTCTTCTGCCACTGAGGAAATGATACCGGATTTTGACTTAACAGGACTTGAAAATCTATAATATGTTGACAGCCGCACAAAATGCTAATATAATAAATATTATATACTTTTTTCGTAAGCATAAGTAAGAAATTAAGGAGAAATACGTATGAATTACAACGAAATACACGATGCTGCCAAAACTCAGGTAGGTCCCTTCTGTAAAAACTGCCCCGTGTGCAACGGTCTTGCCTGTGGTAATTCTATGCCCGGTCCCGGCTGCAAGTTTCCCGGTAATGTTGCGGCAAGAAACTATGCCAAATGGCAGGAAATCTGTGTAAACATGGATACCCTCTGCCCTAATGCAGAACCTGATGTGAGTTTTGAGCTTTTCGGCAGAAAGTTCTCCGCTCCAATATTTGCCGCTCCCCTTGGTGCTGTGGATATGCACTACGGCCCCAAGTACAAGGATCAGGAGTACAACTCTATTCTTGTAAAAGCAGCATATGAATACGGTGTTTTGGCTCTCACCGGTGACGGCGTTAACCCTGAAATTATGAAGTCTGCCGTTTCCGATATGAAGAAATATGAAGGTATGGGTATACCCACAATTAAGCCTTGGAACAAGGAATTTGTTTTTGAGAAGCTGGACATTCTCAACGAAAGCGGGATTTTTGCCGCTGCAATGGATGTTGACGGTGCAGGTCTCCCCTTCCTTAAAGCTATGAACCCCAATGCAGGCAGCAAGTCTGTTGACGAAATGAAAGAGATTATTTCTTACGCCCAAATGCCCTTTATGATAAAAGGTATAATGACTGTAAACGGAGCACTGAAGGCTGTTGAAGCCGGCGCTAAGGCTATTGTGGTTTCCAACCACGGCGGACGCGTTCAGGGCGGTGTTCCCTCTACTGCCGAAGTTCTCCCTGCAATAGCAGATGCCGTTAAGGGTAAAGTAAAAATATTTGTTGACGGCGGTATCCGTTCAGGTGTTGACGTGTTCAGAGCTCTCGCTCTCGGCGCTGACGCTGTTCTTATCGGCCGTCCTATTCTCAACATGATATACGGCGGCGGCGAAGAAGGCTTCAAGGTCTACATGGATAAGATTGTAGGTGAACTTAAATCCACCATGACCATGTGCGGTGCAGCTTCTCTCAAGGATATTGACAAAAGCAAAGTTTATTTCGGATAATAAATTTCTCTTTAGGTAAGTCTTTTGTAAGTTATCGCTAAATTGGTTTACATAATTCAAAAGCATAAGAAAACAGCGTCCAAAAATAAATAAAAAACACGGTGCATATAGTAATCCGCACCGTAGAAAAATGTCCCTGAGGTGTAATTTCACCTCAGGGATTTTTATTTTACATCATCTTAGCAAGCATCCCCTTAGGATAGCCGCAGCTCTTTAAAAGGGGAAATCGTTGGGATTTAATTTCTAAAACCTCCACAAAATTATTTTCTTTGAAAGCTGAGCCGCGTCGGAAAAATTTTAGGAAACAGCTTTCTCTATTTGTAAGATTGTAGTGCCCTACTATTGCCTTCCCCAGAGTATCAATAACCTTAATTCATTTGGGATTGAACCGGAGCCAAAGAAGTGCTATATTGGGGGTCGGTAGTATGGTGCCGTTGAATTTTCCCATGCTGCTAAATATATGAAAGAAAGGGTGGTCATTTATGAAGATGAATCGTGTACGGAGGGTTCACGCTTCCTAACCCTCCGAATCAA
>JAHHRS010000004.1 GCA_020025675.1 Oscillospiraceae bacterium | reverse complement strand
TGACTCTCCTTTTATTTTTTTCATGTTAACTCCTTGATATAAACTTTAAATTAACTTGCACATTATACATAATAATAAAGTACATTACAAATGTCAAGCAATGTGGGAAAAAATGCTTAGAACCCAAAAGCTTATTGACAGCAGAGGTAATGGGTATTATCATTTTAGCAGGAAATAGAAATGTCGGGAGGATTAGTTCTTTGAAATACGGATTTATAAAAGCTGCATCGGCAAGTCCTGCGCTCCGAGTGGCAGATGTGAGCTTTAACCTTCAAAGTGCCATGGATAGCTATGATAAAGCTGTAAATATAGGCGCAAATATTTTGGTTTTGCCTGAACTGCATCTCACTTCATACAGCTGCGGAGATCTTTTTTATTCTGAGGTACTTCTCAATGCGGCCAAAGATGCACTGAAAGAACTGAGGGATTACACAAAAGGAAAATACACTATACTTATAGTTGGCCTGCCTCTCAGAGCGGGAGACAAGCTTTATAACTGCGCAGCCGTACTTTTTGACGGTCATATTCTGGGTGTTATTCCTAAGTCCTCACTGCCTAATTATCGAGAGTTTTCGGAAAAACGGCGTTTTACTTCAGGAATGGACTATAATGGGCCGGAAAATATAGAGCTTTTCGATGAAAGCGTTGCTTTCGGCAGAAATATTATTTTCTGCTCAAAGGAAATGTATGCTTTCAGCTTTGGCGTTGAAATCTGCGAGGATCTTTGGGCACCGGTAACACCGGCCACAAATCTTTGCCTGGACGGCGCATCTATTATAGCAAACCTTTCAGCTTCAAGTGAACTTATAGGAAAGGCTGATGTTAGGAGAAGACTTGTATCCTCCGCATCTTCAAGGCTTGTCTGCGGTTACATTTACTCAAATGCAGGCTGGGGTGAATCAACTCAGGACATGGTTTTTTCCGGCCACAGTATGATATACGAAAAGGGGAAAAAGCTTGCGGAGCGTCTGCCGTTCTCTCATGAGGAGCTTATTTCCACGGAAATAGATTTATTTAAAATTAAAGCCGAGCGCCACAGAAATACAAGCTTTGACCAGTCAGGCACAACTCCGTGCCGAAGAGTATACTTCTCTCAGCCTATGAAAGATACGGAACTTACCCGCTATTATATGCCAAAACCTTTCGTACCTGATGACAGGGAAGAACTGGAAATGAGAGCAGAAGAGATTTTACAGATACAGTCCTACGGGCTTATGCGAAGAATTGAGCATACTCACAGCAAAAAGGCAGTTATCGGTATATCAGGCGGACTTGACAGCACGCTTGCACTGCTTGTATCTGTAAGAGCGATGAAAATGCTCCGCAGACCTATGAGCGATATTCTGGCGGTCACTATGCCGTGTTTCGGAACGACTGCGCGGACTAAAGGAAATGCCGAAAGACTTTGCGAGGTATTAGGAGCTGATTTAAAGACTGTGGATATTACAAAGTCGGTTATGTGCCATTTTCAGGATATAGGTCAGGATATGGATAATATGGATGTGACTTTTGAAAACTCTCAGGCCAGAGAGCGCACACAGGTGCTTATGGATATGGCAAATAAATTCGGCGGCATAGTGGTGGGAACCGGCGACCTGTCCGAGCTTGCTCTCGGGTGGGCAACATATAACGGAGATCACATGTCCATGTACGGAGTTAATGCATCGGTTCCTAAAACTCTGATCAGACCTGTAATAGAGTATGAAGCAAAGCATCTGCCGGAAGCGGCCGAAATATTGACAGATATTCTGAACACACCGATTTCCCCCGAACTTATACCGGGAGATAAGGGTGATATTACCCAAAAGACCGAGGATATTGTGGGCCCTTATGAGCTCCATGACTTTTTCCTTTACCATATGTTGAAAACCGGAGCGGGACCGGCAAGGGTTTTTCATCTGGCTGAGTATGCCTTCCGTGGTGTATACAGCAGGGAGACTATTTTGAAATGGCTGAAAATTTTCCTGCGCCGATTCTTTAATCAGCAGTTTAAGCGCTCATGCCTCCCCGACGGGCCGAAGGTGGGGTCCATCAGTTTTTCGCCCAGAGGTGACTGGCAAATGCCATCTGATGCGCTTTCCACTCTTTGGATGCAGGAAGCGGACGAACTTGGATAAAATTTAAAAAAGGTAAAAAAATCTGTCCCGACGTTAGTAGAGTGTTCTAAAGGCAGTAATTTTAAATTTCAGGTATTGAATGACAATCCCGGATACGCTTTAAAAGCGTATCCGGGATTTTTATATATTAAGGTATAAAAAAATCGTCCTCAAACGATTCACTCCGATGCATTCAGAAACTCATAACAGTAGTTATCCGTAATACCTAAACAGCCTTTCCAATGATGCAGGAGTTCTCTGCTGCCAGAGCAATCAGGTGGTTTTCTACAAAAGAAAACTGCGTACAAATGATTGATTGACTCCCCGGATATTTCCTTGCCCGAAACGGATTGCAGTAATGGTGGCACAACCCATTGTAATCATCATGGTGATGACGGTCATAATTGTCAGAAATGGGACAGTAATATTGACTGCTGCCAACCCGTTTACGCCTACTCCTTGCCCCAGAAAGATGCCATCCACCACCACATAAAACCCAGATACCAGCATTGCACCCACAGACGGAATCACCATATTATAGAATTGCTTTTTGTTTTACATTTATCCTCCTAAAAGTCCTTGAAATGGATATGAAAAGTTTATAATAGAGAGTATAAAGTATGACACTATGTGAGAGTCAATAGAGGAACATAAAAAATTTAACTTCGGGGAAAGTAAGTTACGAATGCATAATGATATTAAGAATATCCGACAGCTTGCCGTCGTGCTCTTTAATTAAATTTTGGTAATCATTCTATAATTTGTTTTATTCGTTACTTGACGCCAGTGCCAAAACTAAAATGGCGACAATCCTTTGGAGAGGGTTCAGGGACTCCTTTACCTTCTCATAGCCAAGTCTGCTGCATGGCCACCATAGTGTCCGCCTTTTGGAAGGATAACTTCCCATCGCCTCGCAAATGAAAATCAGAAATCTGGATGATTTCTATACTTGGTAACACCTCAACTGTTTAATTAAAATTTTAATAAAATTGCAAGTTCCGTTAAACTGCGCTATAATGGAAAAATCATGCAATTAACCGCACTGCCCCTGAAATAGCAACATCTATTACCGGCAGATTTCTTATAAAAACCAATGATTTAACGAAAATTGGATTACGAACAGGAATCACCGGTCATGTCATATATCAGTTTACCCGGCTGAAAAAATTTGCAATAGGGTTCAATAATTTTAGCAAGCAGCACAAATAGCCCTTTTGATCAGAATTGTATACGCCCCATAATGAATGAGTATATAAAACTCTGGCAATGTTTGAGGCGGCATATGTTGATAAAAATTAAGAAAGCCGTGTTCAAAACAGGGCTTTTCTGTAACAAGCTACATATTGGAGCAGAGCATTTTTTGATAGCAACTAAACAGAGAAATCGTCAAAATCTTTGGTATTCAATGGCTTTAACGGAAAACTGGTCTCCTTTTTCAAAATAAAGTTCAAAAAAATGGGATCCGTTCAAAATTGGGTATGTCATTATGAAACCAAAACTGATATAATGATTACGAATTTAAGATGGCATAAACTGCCAAAATCGCTCGACTCCTTTTATCTGTCTACAATTAAACAGTAAATGAAAATAGGTTCATTTATGATTATTCTATTTAAGAATAACTCTAGTTGTTTCAGTCCAAGTAAGCTACTCATTCAGACGATTATACATGTAGAATAGGATAGCTTTGGATATTAGTGAAGGAAGACATAGAAATCACTTGCTGATTTATAATTGTATTACCAAAAACTATTATGCAGAAATATTTTTTTGCTCTGTATTGACTGCATTATTACTAAATTAGAACATTATGTTTTTTTATATTATGTCAATAGCCTTTTGTGCTGCAGCTTTTCATAATGTGTGCTGCAGTTGAATGGTTGCCGATTATGGTGATTTAATTATATGAAGAAAGAGGGACAGTGCGATGTCTGTTGAACTGAATACACTATACCAGAAAGTGACTGACTATGATTTTAACATTGTAGCAGGCAGAAGTGGCATGAAGAATCAAGTAAACTGGTTCCAGCTTTTAGAAACTATTCAAAGCATAGATTTTATTGAAGAACATTCTATTATTTTTACAACAGGGCAGAGCGTTAACTGTGACGAGGATTTAGAAGAGTTAGTGGTTCTTCAGTCTCAGAGTGGAGCAGCAGGCACAATTTTAATACTGGGAGAGCGAATTAAGAGCGTACCAAAAACTTTAATTAATTACTGTAACCGCACATCCTATCCTTTGTTCGTTATAAATAATGAGCGCGACCTTTCCAAGGTTATGCGTGTTATGAGTTATGAAATTCTAAGATCGGAAAAGGCTAGTATTGAGTTATCTGCTGCGTTGAAGGATGCGATTTCTTTTCCGCACAAGCAAGACTTATATATTCCTGTGTTTATGAATTATGGATTCTCTGTTGAGGGGAAGTATTGTATGGCAATTGTTGAACCATATAGCAAAGGCGAAACAATAGAGGCCGGAAAAATTGTAAAGATGGTTAAATTGACAGAGAAAATCCTTATGTCATATGGGACAAAGTCATTCATAATTAATTGCGATAATACATTTCAGATTTTATTTTCCGATTATTCAGAAGAGAAAATACATTTAATTGTATCCAAAATACTTTCTGCACTTAAAAAGATACATCAAGCCGGCTTTTATGTTTCTATTGGGGCTAATCTTCCGGGGATACACCAGATCTCTCTAAGTTACCAATATGCCTATCGCGTACAGCATATGATCAAAAAAAGGGACGAGAGAAATACGGTGTATGAATTTGACCAATTAGGAATCTATAAAGTAATTCTTTCAATTAACGATCGTGAATTACTGAAAAATACAGTCAGCAACTCTCTAGGGAAGCTTCAAAAATATGATAGTGAAAATAATACAAATTTATACGAAATCCTAAAAATATATCTGGAAAATGATGGTAGTATAAAAGCAGTTGCAAATATATTGTTCCAGCACCGCAACAGCATTAACTATAAGATGAGTAAAATTGAAGAAATTTTGAAAGTTGATATATCTTCATTAAGTGTACGTGCGGAATTATACCTGGCATATCGGATTGAAGAAGTTCTATGATCTAAATTGATAAATCCCAGCAGAGTTCCATTTATGTCTTCACGGGTTATTACAATACAATAATATAGTGGAAAAAGGACAGCAGCAAATGATGCTGTCCTTTTCTTATTACAAATCTTTTTATTACTCCATTAATGGTGAAAATGGACTCTAAACTGTCGTGCTACAAAAATAATCCCTGTCAATTTTCTTGAAACAATACGCCAATAAGCGAGCTATATTTTGTGCAGCTTTGATAAATATTAAACACAAAAAAGTACAAATAATGTTAAATATATACCAATCACTCTGTGCTAAAGCACAATAATTATTGGGCTACATCAGCTTGAACAAAATATTTACTGTTGATAGTATGAATTTAGCGAAAGCGCTCATAAAATTATAAATCACGGAGGTTATTGGTTATGAAAGTACAGAAAGTTGCCGTTCTTGGTGCTGGTAACGGAGGAATTGCAGCAGCAGTTGATTTGAAAGAAAAGGGTTTTTCTACAACACTTTATGAATTACCTGAATTCTTTGGCCATCTGTCCACAATTAAAGCAAAGGGTGGTGCAACAATCCAGGACAGTGACGGGGATCGATTTGTTGAAATTGATTTGATTACCGACAACATCGAGGAAGCCATTAAAGATGCCGAAATTGTCATGATTACGGTTCCCGGTTTCGCTATTGAAGCATTTGCAGAGGTACTTGCACCTGTTGTAAGCGAAGAGCAGATTATCTTCATTAACAATTCTGCATGTATGGCTTGTGTTCGTTTTAAGAACAAAGCAAATGCTATGGGTATTCACAAGAATTTCAAACTCTGTGAGGTCAACTCCCTTACTTACGGTGCAAGAGCCTTTCCTGAAGAGGCCAGAGTAGAAATGTCTCTGCGTGTAAAGAAACTTTTCCTGGCGGGTTATCCCAAGGAGATAACACAGGAAACTATGGAAGCTGTTTCCCAGATTTACGATATTATGGTTCCTGCAAAAAGCGTTTGGCATACAGAGCTTGAAAACGGCAACCCCGTGATACACCCTGGTCCTTGCCTGCTGAACGCTGGTCGAATCGATCATTCTAAGGGCGAGTTTTGGCTGTACAGAGAAGGTATCACAGAACACACAATTAACATCCTTCACGCAATTGAACATGAACAGATGGCTATAGGTGCGGCTTTCGGTTTTGAAATTGAAGACGCTGTCCAGTGTCGTGCAAGAAGAGGATATATTGCAAACGAGGTTGACGAGTTGCAATATCAGATTAATAATAGCGAAGTATTTACTCAGATTAAAGGACCTACCAGCTGTACCGGCAGATATTTCACCGAAGACATTTCCAATGGTTTGGTTTTGTGGTCTGATTTGGGCAAAGTCGCAGGTGTTCCTACTCCCAATATCGATGCTGTTATTGTTCTTGGTAGTTCTCTGCTGCAAAGAGATTTCCGTGCGGAAGGACTGACTCTCGAAATGCTGGGTATGGCAGGCCTTGATCTGCAGGGTCTGATTGATGCTGTATAATTAACAACGGGTTTCTATTTTGTGGCAGGTACGGTCTGCACTTACGAGCATGATGTACCTGCCATGTGTATTATTGGAGGATTACTATGGAAGAGTGTACCCCTAAAAAAAGAAAGCCCAGCTTGTGGCAGGCATTATCTTGCCTTATATTTCTTTTCGGATCAATTTTAATTGGAACATCATTAGGAATTAAAATCCAACCGTTGCTGCTGTTAAGTGCAGTGTATGCTGCACTGATGGGATTGTACTTAGGATATAGTTGGAGGGATATTGAAGGTGGAATTATCCATAAGCTAGGGCTCAGCATGTCAACCATGTTTATCATTATGACCGTGGGCGTAGTTGTTGGTACCTGGATTTTCTCAGGTACCGTTCCTATAATTCTTTACTACGGTCTGAAGCTGATTAGCCCCAATATGTTCTTGATTACTGCTTTCCTTGTTACCTGTGCCATTGCAATAGCAACTGGCACAACCTGGGGCGCTGCAGCCACAGCAGGTGTTGCATTAATGGGTGTGGCAATCAGTATGCAGATACCGGTTGGCATTGCCGCTGGCGCTATTATTTCCGGAGCGGTTGTAGGTGATAAACTTTCCCCCTTATCTGATACAACTAATCTGTGCCCGCTGGTTTGCGAAATAACTGTATTTCAGCACATTGGACACACAGCAACCAGCGTTATGCCAGCTACTTTTGTCGCATTGATTGTATATTTTATTGTGGGACGCGGATTCGGCGCAGATTCTGCGCAAGTCAGCAATGGCGTTACTACCTTGTTAGGGTATCTTGAGGAGCTCTATAATTTCAATTTCTTTATGCTTTTGCCTGCAATAATCATTTTAGTAGGTTCTGTAATGAAAAAGCCCACAGTTCCCTTGATGCTTATTTCATCTCTGGTAGCTGTTATTGTGGGTGTTACTACAAATAATCTGCGTTTTTCCGATGGCTTCAACGCTATGATTTCCGGATTTAATCCTACTATGTTTGCTAATCCAACCTGCGCAGCAGCCACTGCTCCCGAAATAACTACATTAGTAACCAGAGGTGGCATCGCATCTATGATGAATGTAGTTGTCACAATTTTCTGTGGTTATGCTTTTGCCGGTATTATAGAACTAATCGGCTGTTTGGATGTTATATTAAGTTCTTTCACGAAAAAAATAAAAGGCCCAAAGGAACTGATTTTTTCCACCATGCTTATCAGCACCATTTTAGTATTTACTGCAGGTGTTGCTTCAATTTCCATCCTGATGACAGGATTGCTTTTGAAGGATGTATACAAAAGAATGGGACTTCATACTAAGAATCTGTCCCGTACACTTGAAGACGCAGGTACGATGTTCTTACCTTTCGTTCCTTGGGGTACCTCAGCTCTGTTTTACATCGAGATTCTCGGTGTTGGTCCCGGTGAATATTGGATGTGGTGCATTCCATGTTACCTTGCGATAGTAGTTGAAGTTATTCTTGTATCACTTGGCTTGACATTGCCTAAAAAGGATTACAGTGAGGAACTTTCTGAGGAAGTGTGTGCTGAAGCTTAAGAGGCAAATGATATGATCAATAACTCTATAAAAATGCGCAGGCGAAACGGAATTCTGCTAGCTATGCTAGGTGCCTGTCTTTGGGGCATCATGGGTATTTTTGTAAAAGAGCTATCTACTGCGGGGTATTCCAGTTATGATATAGCTTTTTTACGATGTCTTTTGGCCGGAATCGGATATTTTACTATTAAGGCAATTAAAGATCCGGAAATCTTAAAAATCGATATAAAAGGTTTTTTTATATGTCTGCTTTACGGAATATTGGCTTATGCAATGGGATTTGTTTGCTATGGTATTGCGTTGCAGAGAATTCCGGTTGCGGTAGCGACAGTTTTAATGTTTATGAGTCCGGTGTGGGTAGCTATTCTCGGCGTATTCATATTTCATGAGAAACTTACAGTAAAAACGATTATAATTATAGGCTTATGTATTTTGGGAGCTACAATGGTATCTGATGTTTTCAGTAGCTCTAACAATAGGATAGATTTTCTGGGAATTCTTGCCGGCGTTGTGAATGGATTCGGTGTGGCTCTTCAGATAATGATTCCACGATATTATGAAAATAGATATAAGCGAGATACTATGCTTGTTTATGGCTTCTTAGGTGCAGCATTGGGATTGAGTATTTTTGCAGACTTTAACTGTATTTTAAGCAGCTTCCGGTTTTCGGATGTAGGAAACGTGTTGCTGAATATAGTTTGTCTGGGGCTCCTGTGCACAATGGTTGCTAATGTTTCTATGGTAAAGGCTACGGAATACATTGAAACAACAACATGTAGTATTTTATCTTCGTTGGAAGTTGTAGTTGGCGCATTTGTTGGCGTTTTAATCTTTAAGGAAACCATGTCTTGGGTACAGATTTTAGGTGCTATCATAGTTGTACTTGGATCACTTGGCCCAACTCTTTTAGAGTCAAAGCAACCGAATATTTCATAATGTTCCCGTAAAACCCCATGTGTCCACGGTATTAGAGAGCATAAAACAGCCCGTCAAAGAACCCCGATTTCCGCATAAAGAAATCGGGGTTCTTTGACAGACTTAATTTGTGATACGATTTGCTGTTTCATATCTTTCAACCAATTGGTTATATTTTGCGGTGAATTCCTCCTGATCGTGTGAGTTGGAGGAATTCTTACCAATGTATTATGTGTTATGCTCTCTGCCATTTTCATCTCATCCTGGAGCTTCTTATGTTCCTGCTCAAGCTCTGTGCAGTCAGTGATAGCCAACAGACGATAATCCGCAGAGTCCTCTCTTGAGGCAAGTAGACTACTTTGAAATGCTATCCGAAATGAGAATATGATTAAATTTCCTGTGTCTTCTGGCACAGGATTTTTTATAAAAAATTGCCCACTGCGAAATCCTCAGAGGGCGTAAATTTAAACAATTTGTGTACATTGCGAAAATCAAAAAATTTTCAGCTTTCTTTAAGCTTCAGATGCTAAGCTCGAAGTAATAAGCTAAAACTGGACACGGAGGTGGTAGAAATTGGACAAGCTTATTTTCTGGCAAAGTATATTGTTATGATTGTAAATCGCCAATGCACTTCTGCTCAGCTAAGAGCTTGAAAAGAAGTCAGGAATTCTTTTCAAGCTCAAAATACAATAATGGAAGCAATAAATGACAGATACATTTTATACGACACGTTGTACTGGAAAAACTGGTAGCAGAGGCAGTTTCAAATCTAGCAGATTTTGTTCGCTGCTATGAACCAGTGTTTCATTATCTCGTAAAGAAGAGATACAATTCTGAAAGAGTAAATACTCAGAAAGCTTTGCGGCAGAATAGGCGTATAACCAGTGCATGAAAAAGTGCAGCCCCTATAAAAGGGCTGCACATAATTCAATTCTAAAAAACATCCTTTAGAGCACTGAGGGTTATCGGGACAGATTTTTTATATCAGAGTTTATGCAGCAGGTCATTTAAGGCTTTTGCCCTGTGACTTATACTGTTCTTTTCCTCAGGACTTATTTCAGCGGCTGTCTTGTTTAGCGCTGAAATTATGAAAAGGGGATCATAGCCAAAACCGTTTTGACCTTTTTCCTCAAAGCCTATCTTTCCTTCAAGATAACCCTCGGCGTTAACTTCCTTTCCGTCAGGCCAAATGAGAGCCATGGCGCAGGTGTAGTGGGCTGAACGATCTTCAACACCTTGAAGCTTTTGAAGGAGCAGGCGATTATTTGCCTTGTCGTCCCCGTGAACCCCGGAAAACCGCGCTGAGAATATGCCCGGAGCACCGCCCAAAGCGTCAACGCACAGTCCGCTGTCATCGGCAAGAGCGGGACAGCCAGAAATTTCGGCAATTTCTCTTGCTTTCTTTTCGGCGTTTTCCATGAATGTATTCCCGTCTTCCACGGTTTCATGCTCTATTCCGGCCTCTCTCATGGAGAGAATTTCATCAAAGACGGAGCCTAAAATAGCTTTTATCTCTGTTAATTTGTGAGTGTTATTGGATGCAATTATAAGCTTCAATTTATTCTCCTTACTGGTTTATAACCTCTATCTGGCACATCTTCATTGCCTCAAGTGCTGTGGTATGGCTCTGGGGGGTAACGCCGGCACAGCATGACCCATCAACTATTACGGGCATTTCGGGGAGAAAAGCCTTTATAAGCATAGCATTTGAGATAACGCAGATATCTGTACAGAGACCAATGAGGGTGACGCTCTTTATATGCTTAAGCTCATTTTCATTATATAGAAGCTCTGCAAGCTCTCTTGAACCGAAAGTAGGCTTGTCTATTGCAAGATCATTTCTCAAATCTTCAAGTTCTTTTCTTATCTCCCAACCATCGGTGCCTTTAATACAGTGAGAAACAGGGAGTTTTCTGCCTTCCTGCGTATCCAAGTAGTTTTCACCGTGGGTATCTCTGGTAAATAGAACACGACCGTTAAAGCTTCTTATTTTCTCCAAAACATTGGGTACTATGGCCATGGCCTCTTTACTTCCCAGCGGTCCGTCTATGAAATCGTTCTGCATATCAACTACTATAAGGTAATCTTTAGGCTCAGTTGGATTTTCAGCGGCTTTTGCCTTTTTGCTTCTAACTATTTCTATCCAGTAGCCGTCGGGATCTTCAATAAAATATGCTCTTATTTTGCCGGGATCCTGACATACACATCCCATTTTTTTGTGCTTTTCATATGAAGCTTCAAAGTCATCTACTTCAAAAGCCAAGTGAAACTCACCCTCACCTAAATTGTAGGGCTCTGTTCTGTCCTTTAAATGCGTAAGCTCCAGAGTGAAATCGCTCTTTCCGTCTCCCAAAAATATGAGTTTATAGCTGCCGTCGGCTGCTTCTTTTTCTCTGACGGGCTTTAAACCCAAAGCCTCATCATAAAATTTAAGACTGCGCTCCATATCGAGAACATTAAAGTTGAAATGGTTAAATTTAAACATGATTTAAACCTCCCGGAATTACTCTCAATTGATATTAACAATTTATTCCCCATAAGTCAATAACACATGTAGTATATGTTAAATATACTGGATGGGGAGGAGGTAGTAAAATGACGCTGAACGAATTAAGACCCGGAGAAAAGGGCGTAGTTGAGAAACTGGAAACAGAAGGCTCTATGCGCCGAAGACTGCAGGATATAGGAGTAATATCCGGAACGGAGCTTGAGTGTGTTGGCAGAAGCCCCGGAGGAGATCCGGCAGCTTATTTTATAAAAGGCGCTGTAATAGCACTGAGAGATGAGGACAGCAGGGGAGTGCACCTCAAAGCAAATGGCAGTTTGGGGGGCGGAGTATGAACAAAAATGAGATTGATAAGAAGCCTCTTGTGGCAGCACTGGCAGGAAATCCCAATGTGGGAAAGAGCACTGTCTTTAATTCTCTTACCGGAATGAACCAACACACGGGCAACTGGCCCGGAAAGACGGTTGCCAGTGCAAGAGGATTGTGCGGAGGCGGGCGTTACCAGCTTGTGGATACCCCCGGTTCCTACTCTCTCAGCTCCCGCTCACCTGAGGAGGAGATAGCCAGAGATTTTATATGCTTTGGCGGAGCTGAGGCTGTAATAGTGGTGTGCGATGCTACCTGCCTTGAGAGAAACCTGAATTTGGTTTTACAGACAAGGGAACTGGGCAAAAAAGTTCTTGTTTGCGTTAATCTTATGGATGAAGCTAAAAAGAAGGGTATAGAGATAGATTTTACTCAGCTGTCAGAGAGTCTTGGACTGCCTGTAATAGGAATTACTGCTAAAAACAGGAACTGTCGAAAAAATATTTTAAAAGCACTGGATGAGCTGATTAATGCACCGAAAAAGGCTGCAAAAGAGTTAAAATATCCCTATGAACTGGAAATCTCAGTTGAAAATATGTTATATGAGGCTGAAAAATTGTGCGGAAACCAGCTATGCCCCCGCTGGCTGTGTCTTAAACTCTTAGAGGGAGAAGAAAACCTGTTAAAAAAGATAAACCTATTTCTAAATGGCAGGCTTTATGCTGACAGCAAACTTTTAAAAATTGCAGAATCAGAGCGGGAGCGGCTTTTAAATATGGGGCTGGATAAAGAGAAAGTTCAGGATATGATTGCTGAAAGCATAGTACACGAAGGCCAAAATCTGGCATCCCGTGCGGTAAAATTCAATAAGGAAGAATACTCAAAAAAAGACAGATATGTTGACAAATTACTTACCGGGCGATTGGTCGGGTATCCGGTTATGCTTATGCTTTTAGCACTCATATTCTATATTACAATAGTTGGGGCAAACTATCCGTCTGATTTACTTGCAAAGCTGCTGTTCGGTTTAGAAGAGAAACTCAGGGAACTTTTTATTATGCTGTCAGTACCGGATTTTATTACGGGACTGCTGATTGACGGAGTTTACAGAGTCCTTGCGTGGGTGGTTTCTGTAATGCTGCCGCCTATGGCCATTTTTTTCCCGCTTTTTACTCTTCTTGAGGACGCGGGCTATTTGCCGAGAGTGGCTTTTAATTTAGACAACGCATTCCACAAGTGCAGAGCATGTGGAAAACAAGCTCTCACAATGTGTATGGGTTTTGGCTGTAATGCGGCGGGAGTAATAGGGTGCAGAATAATAAATTCGCCAAGAGAAAGGCTTTTAGCTATCATTACTAACAGCTTTGTACCCTGTAACGGACGCTTCCCAATGCTTATAGCTGTAATATCAATGTTTTTCGTTATAGGATGCGGAAAGTATTCAGCTTTCGCCTCTGCGCTTTTACTTACTCTGTTTATTACACTTGCGGTTGGCATGAGCCTTTTTGCCACAAGACTTCTGTCAGACACTTTTTTAAAAGGTGAGCCGTCCTCATTTATATTGGAAATGCCGCCTTACAGAAGACCGAGAATAGGTCATGTACTCATACACTCAATATTCGACAGAACTCTTTTTGTGCTGGGCAGAGCGGCAACAGTGGCTGCACCTGCCGGGGCAGTATTGTACCTGTGCGCCAATATAAGCGTGGGCGGTGAGAGCATTATAAATATATGCGCTGGGGCACTTGAACCGATTGGACGTTTTATGGGTCTTGACGGTGTAATAATTTTAGCCTTTATTCTGGCACTGCCTGCAAATGAAATTGTCCTACCTATTATAATAATGATATACACCGCCGGAAACAGTATTGTTCAGCTGGGGACACTTGAAGAAATCAAGGCGTTACTAATACAAAACGGATGGGGTATAAAAACTGCTTTGTGCTTTTTACTTTTTACTCTATTTCACTGGCCCTGTTCAACTACATTGATGACCGTAAAAAAAGAGACCGGGAGTTTAAAATGGACTGTGCTCTCGGCACTTCTTCCAACCGCTGCCGGAATTATAGTTTGTGCCTGTGTGTCGGGACTTTTTAAATTAGCTGAAATGTAAATATACAAAAAATATATTTTACTCTTTTTTTTCAAAACCTATTGCAATCTGCGGCGCCATGGCGTGTATTAGCGCAAGGGCATCATCCATAAGCTCCTCTTTTTCGGATATGACGTTTGAATACTCTTTGCCGTTATGTACAAATTCAATGGTATAGTATCTGTATTTGTTGCAGGCACAGCAGGTACGGGCATTAGTTTCATGAATTCTTATAAAGGCACGCTGGATAAAATCATAAGGCAGGAATTTCTGTCTGAAATTTTCTCGGTAGTATACACCCAGTTTGCCTACTCTGAATTTATCAAAAAGCTTTGCCCCATCGTAATCTTCCTTAAGTCCCTGAAATTCAATCCGTCCCTCCGGACCGTAAAATTTTTTTTCTGCCATAATTATTCCTCACTTTAACTAAGATTTATTATTTTAATTTTTCTTCCGTTTCGTTTAATAAGTCCCTCATCGCACATGTTTTTCAGCTCTCTCATCATGCTGCTTCTGTCTGCACACAAATATCCTGCCAGCTGAGACAGGGAACTGTCAATCTCAAAACTGTCACTTCCTCGTTTCTCACGCTGATACTCAAAATAGGCGCAGAGCTTTCTTCTGAGAGATTTCTTGCTTATCATATTTATTCTGAGAGATAAATCCTGCGTCTTTTTGGCTGAAAGCTCGAAAAGATTTTGTGTTAGCTGGGTGTGATGCTGGCAGGCATTTTTACAGCGGCCGCAGATACATGAAAAGCGGGTAAACATTACCCGGCAATCACTGTCTGCCTCAACTGCATAGCCAAGAGCCGCATTAGATATGGCAAACACTTCGCCGAAAATATCGTTTTGCCCGTAATGCTCTATAAGAGTATACTCGCCGTCGCTGTCCATACAGTATAGGTGAGCTTTGCCGCTTATGAGAACACAAAGGTACTGAAGTGTTTGAGAATATACTAAAATCGTGTCTCCTTTTTTGAAGCTGCGAAACTCAGGTTTGAAACAATCATACATGGCTTTTAAGCTATCTTTGCTTATGCCTTTGAAAAGGGGATTTTCTGTCATAAGTTTTTCCTTCTTTATTTGCAGTATATATATAATTATAACGCCGTTCTGTTGCAACCGCAACGGTTTATTGAAAATCCAAGGGATATAATTTTAACAGATAAAAACATCTCAACGGGCTGGAAGAAACCCCGAATATTGTAGTTCTGAGCCGCTTTAGGGCGGCAGAAGGGAGACATTATGCACTGCACGAGAAAGGTTTTGGAGGATTTAATATGGGTCGGCGCAGACGATCGGCGCCTTGCCTGCTTCGAGGGAGTTTACGGAGTGCCGGACGGCGTTTCTTATAACTCTTATCTGATGATTGACGAAAAGACTGTCCTTTTTGATACTGTTGATAAGGCTGTGTCTCAGAATTTTTTTGAAAACATTGCCTTCGCCCTTGACGGCAGGACTTTGGATTATCTGGTTATTACTCACATGGAGCCTGACCATGCTGCTACCGTTAAGAATTTGGTGCTTAGATATCCCGGTGTAAAGATAATCTGCAACGCAAAAATCAAGACAATGCTGGCCCAATTTTTTGAAATGAATTTAGAGGATAACACGGTCGTCGTAAAAGAAGGGGACAGCATAAGCGTAGGCCGCCATGAATTGAGCTTTGTTATGGCTCCGATGGTTCACTGGCCTGAGGTCATGATGGTTTTTGATAAAACCGACGGAATCTTGTTTTCTGCCGATGCCTTCGGAACCTTCGGCGCTCTGAACGGACGCTTGTTTTCAGACGAGACAGATTTTTTTAATGAGAATCTGGACGAGGCCAGAAGGTACTACACCAACATCGTGGGCAAATACGGCCCGCAGGTTCAGGCAGCCCTTAAAAAAGTAATGCCGCTGAATATCAAGTTTGTTTGCCCTCTCCACGGCTTTGTGTGGAGGAAGGATTTTGAAAAATATCTGGAAAAATACCTGCTCTGGAGCAGCTATGCCCCGGAGGAGAAGAGTGTAATGCTTGCCTATGCGTCAGTTTACGGTCACACTGAAAACGCTGCCAATATTATGGCAAAACTCCTTGTGGAGCGGGGAGTAAGAGTGAGAATGTATGATACCTCCGTCACTCCTGCAAGCTACATAGTTTCCGACGCTTTTAGATGCAGTCACCTGATTTTCGCATCTACAACTTATAATGCCGGTGTTTTTGTCACCATGGAGAATCTGCTCAGAGATATTGCTGCTCATAATCTTCAGGGCAGAAAGATAGCCATACTTGAAAACGGCTCATGGGCGCCTACCTGCGGAAAGCTTATGAGAGATATTCTTACACCTTTAAAGAACACGGAGTTTATAGGAGAAAATATTACTATTCGTTCTTCTGCAAAGGACAGTCAGCTTGCCGAAATGGAAGCTTTGGCTGATGCGATTGCTGCTGACATCAGGTGAATTTTAACAAAAGACAGAGCCGACCTAAATCGGCTCTGTCTTTTTGCATTTTTTTGGAATTAATTTTAATAATTTTTATATATTAATTCAGAACATTAAAAACATTTTTTCCAAAAACTAACAAGAGAATGTATAATCAAAAAATATTGTCAAATAAAAAAGTCTAATATGTGAAAAAACGCAAGAAAAAAGTAAAAAATAGGAAAAAATTGTTTCAAAGTTATAAAAATAACAGGATTGTTAAGAAATTGTCGTAGAAAAGACAAAAAAAGTGCTAATTTGTGTAGCATTTTCGGTAAGATTGTGGTAAACTTTAATGCGAAAATAATCCAAGCTGAATAAATATGAGGTGAAGTTTATGTCCCATACGTTCAAAGGCGGAGTTCATCCTAATTACATGAAGGCCCCTGAGGTTCCTATGACTGTAATTGCCCCGCCCCCGCAGGTCATTATTCCGCTGATCCAGCATATCGGCGCCCCCTGTAAGCCACTGGTAGAAGTGGGCGACTATGTTAAAATGGGTCAGAAGATCGGAGAAAATCCCGCACCCGTGTCAGCGCCTGTCCACGCTTCCGTATCCGGCAGAGTCGTGGCTATTGAACCCAGACCCCATCCTCTGGGCGACATGATTATGTCAATAGTCATCGAAAACGATTACAAGGATACTCCCTGCGATGATATGGCTCCCCTGACTCCGGAGCAACTCAAAAACCCTGACGCTATCCTTGAACGCATCCGCGAAGCCGGCGTTGTCGGTATGGGTGGCGCCATGTTCCCCACCGCATTTAAGATAAGAGGCGGTATCGGCAAGGTCGATAAGCTTATTATTAACGGTGCTGAGTGTGAGCCTTACCTTAACGGTGACCATCTTACCATGCTCAATTACCCTGAGCAGCTGTTAAAGGGTATAGAGCTTGTAAGAATAGCCAGCTGCGTTGACAAGGCTTACTACGGTATTGAGAAGAACAAGCAGGACGCTATAAACCTGCTCAATTCCTTAAATCCCGCAAAGTACGGCATTGAAATCATTCCCGAAGAGGTCAAGTACCCTCAGGGCGGTGAAAAAATGCAGGTTAAGGCCGTTACCGGTCGTGAGGTAAAGCCGGGCGATCTGCCCTCCGGTGTTGGATGCAACGTTGTGTCCACCCGTACCTCCTATGCTATCTATCAGGCATGCTACGAAGGCAAGCCTGTTATTGACCGTATAGTCACTGTTGGCGGTAGTGCCATTAAGGCTCCTGTCAACGGACTTACCCGTGTCGGTACACCTTTTGATTATCTGGCAGAGCAGTGCGGAGGCTTTGTAAAGACTCCTAAGAAGATTGTTCTCGGCGGACCTATGATGGGTATTTGCGCCACAAACTTTGCAGCTCCCACCGTTAAAGGTACAGCCGGTGTCCTGTTCTTCACAGAGGAAGAGGACAAGCATGTGGAAAAGCCAACCTGCATTCGTTGCGGCAAGTGCATAACTGTATGCCCCATGAATTTGGAGCCTGTATTTATGTATATGTACTACCACAATGCTGATTACAAAATGATGGAAAAATACCATATTACAGACTGCTTTGAGTGCGGCAGCTGCTCTTACAACTGCCCGGCCAGAATGCCGCTGACTCACGCTTTCAAGACCACAAAGGTTATGCTCCAGGCCGAGAAGGCGAAGGCTCAGGCCGCAGCCGATAAGGCAAAGGCCGAGGCTGCAGCTAAGGAGGCTCAGAAATAATGGAGAATAAAGAGAGAATTGTATTGGACGTGGCATTCCAGCCACAGGTAAGAACCAATAATGATACCCAGCGCATTATGCTGGATGTACTTATTGCCCTGCTCCCCGCTTTGGCGGTGGCTGTATGGCAGTTCGGCGCATACCCCCTGGCGGTAGTTGCAGTTTCCGTTGCATCCGCCGTATTCTTCGAGTGGGCTTACAGAAAGCTCATGAAGAAGACTAACACTATCGGCGATCTGTCCGCCTGCGTAACAGGTGTTCTGCTGGCCTGCACTCTGCCTCCCACAACACCCCTTTGGGTTCCGGTGATAGGCAGCTTCTTCGCAATTGTTGTTGTTAAGCAGCTTTACGGCGGCATTGGTAAGAACTTCCTGAACCCTGCTCTTGCCGGTCGTGCTTTCCTGCTTGCATCCTATGCACTTATTATGGGCCGCTATGTAGTTCCCAATTCCCTTAAAGGTGTTGTGGATGGGGTTACCATGGCTACTCCTCTGGCTGAACTCTATGATGCCGGTGTGATGCCTCCTTACTACAACTTCGGCAGCATGCTTATCGGTAAAATCCCCGGCTGCATCGGTGAAATAAGCGCACTTGCCCTTTTGATAGGCGGTATTTACCTTATCGCTCGTAAGGTCATTTCCTGGCGTATTCCCGTATCCTACATCGGCACTGTGGCTCTAATCACTCTTATCTTCGGTCGAGAGGGCTTCAGCAATGTGGACTGGATGTTATATAACGTTCTTGCCGGCGGACTTATGCTGGGTGCTTTCTTCATGGCTACCGACTATGCCTCAAGCCCCGTTACTTTAAACGGTCAGCTTCTTTACGGCGTTGGCTGCGGTGCAATCACTGTACTTATCCGCTACTTTGGCGGATTTCCCGAGGGCGTGTCCTACGCTATCCTTATAATGAACCTCTGCGCATGGGCTATCGATAAGGCCTTCCACCGCCATCAGTTTGGCGTATCCAAAGAGGATATTGCTGCTGAGAAGGCACAGAAAAAGGCTGAGAAAAATGCCCTTAAAGCTGAGAAAGCTGCTGAGACTGCCGCAATGAAGGCTGAGTGGGCAGAGAAAGCAGCAAAGGAGGCTAAAAGATGAATAAAATTCTTAAATTAACCATGATCCTGTGCCTCGTCTGCGCTATCGTAGCCGGTGTTCTGGGTGTTGTTAATGAACTTACCTATGACCGAATTCAGGAGCAGCAGCGTATCAAAACCGAGAAGGCATATGCCGCTGTCCTCCAGTCTGACGGATACGAGGAAGTAGAGTTTGATAAGGAAAACTTCCCCACTATTGATTCAATTAACAAGTGCACAAACGGAGCAGGTTATGTTGTAACCACCACTTTCTCCGGTGCTCAGAGCAAGCTTACAATGGCTGTCGGTGTTGACAATGAGTATAAATGCACAGGTATCTCCATCATTTCTCACGCTGAGACTGCAGGTCTTGGTGCCAACGCTGCAAGCACTTCTGAGATAGGAGTTAACTGGCGTGCCCAGTTTGTCGGCGAGGATGAGAATGTAGCTATAACTAAAGCCGGCGGTAATATTGATGCCCTTGCAGGTGCTACAATCACATCCCGTTCAGTTGCCAATGCTACCGGAACGGCAATATCAGCCGTTAAGTCTTTGGGTTAAGGAGGTAAGGCTAAATGAATATTAAAAAGCAGTTTAAGGAAGGCCTAATCACCAATAACCCTGTTTTGGTACAGCTTATTGGCATGTGCGCCACCATGGCTATCACCACTACACTCTTTAACGGTGTGGGCATGGGTTTATCCGTTTTAATTATTCTTACATGTTGCAACGTTGCGATTTCCGCAATTCGTAAAATTATTCCAAACGAAATTCGTCTTGCGATTTTTGTTGTTATTATTGCAGGATTCGTTACTATCGTTGACCTGCTGCTGCAGGCATTCATTCCGGCACTCAGCTCCGCATTGGGCGTGTTTATTCCTCTTATAGTTGTTAACTGCATTATAATCGGAAGAGCTGAGGCTTTCTGCCAGAAGAACTCTGTTGGAGCTTCCTTCTTTGACGGTATATTCCAGGGACTTGGTTACACTTTGGTTTTAATAGTCATGTGTGTTGTCAGAGAGTTCTTGGGCAGCGGTAAGTTCGGCGGCGGTCTTATTGACATTGCAAACGGCTTCCGCTTTACTCTGGACGGAACCGGTGCCGGTATCCAGCTTTTCCCTGCTGATTTCGGCGCATCTATCCTGACTCTGCCTTTCGGCGGCTTCCTTACTCTTGGTGTCCTCATTGCTGTTATGCAGTTTGCACTCACCAAGTCTAAAAAGAAAAAAGAAATGAAAGAGCTTGCGGCTAAAGCCGCTGCAAAGGAGGAAGAAAGATAATGTTAACTAATATTATTTCCATCTCCTTAGGCGCTATCCTTATTAACAACTTTATTTTCTCTCAGTTTCTGGGCTGCTGCCCCTTCCTTGGCTGTTCAAGCAAGGTAGAGACTGCTACCGGTATGGGTCTTGCGGTTGTATTTGTTATGGGTCTTGCTTCCGCAATCTGCTGGGTTATAAATGAATACGTTCTGATGGCACTTAATCTCAGATTCCTTCAGACCCTTACCTTCATTCTGGTAATTGCCGCACTGGTTCAGTTTGTTGAAATGTTCCTTAAAAAGTCCATTCCTTCTCTGTACTCCGCTCTTGGTATTTACCTCCCTCTTATTACCACTAACTGCGCTGTTCTCGGTGTTGTTCTTCTGAACGTTCAGAACAACTACAACTTCATCGAGTCCGTTGTTTACGGTATTACAGGCGGTCTGGGCTTCATGCTGGCAATCGTTCTCTTCGCAAGCGTTCGTGAGCGTGTTGACTACACTGCTGAGTACCCCAAGTGCTTTGAAGGTTTCCCCATTTGTCTTGTTTCCGCAGGTCTGCTTGCTCTTGCCTTTATGGGCTTCAGCGGTATGCAGATATTCTCTTAAGGAGGGCTTCCAGTAATGTTAATTGTTTATGCTATATTAGTCCTCGGTGCCCTCGGTGCTTTGTTTGGAGCAATTCTGGCTTTTGCTGCTAAGATTTTCCACGTTGATGTTGATCCTAAGCAGGAAGCAATCAGAGAATGCCTTGCAGGTGCTAACTGCGGCGGCTGCGGTTACCCCGGCTGCGACGGTTATGCTGCTGCTGTTGCCAAAGGTGAGGCTCCTCCTGACCGCTGCGTTGCAGGCGGTGCTGAGGCTGCAGAAAAGGTTGCAAAGATCATGGGCGTTTCTGCCGGAAATACCGAGAAGAAAGTTGCTATGGTCATGTGCTCCGGCTCTGAAGGACATGCTGAAAAGCGCTTCAATTACTCCGGTCCTATTGACTGCCGTGCTGCTATGATATTTGGCGGCAAGAGCAACAAAACCTGTACCTTTGCCTGCATTGGTCTTGGCAACTGCACAAATGTCTGCCATTTTGATGCAATGCACATTGTAGACGGTATCGCAAAGGTTGACCGTTCCAAGTGCGTGGGCTGCGGTGCATGTGTTGAAGTCTGCCCCAAGAGCGTTATTAAACTTATCCCTGCAAGCCAGAAAGTTATTACCGCCTGCTCCAATAAGGATAAGGGCGCTAAGGTTCTCAAGATTTGTGACTTCGGTTGTATTGCATGCCAGAAGTGTGCTCGTGAGTGCCCCGCTGATGCAATAACAATGGTTGACAACCTTCCGGTTGTGGATCATGAGAAGTGCGTCAAGTGCGGTCATTGCGCAGATGTCTGCCCACGCCACGTCATTAACTGGTTTGAGGACTAAATGTAACACTGTGTTTTAGATTTCTGCCCGTTAGCATAACTAAACTTTTGCTTGTGCAGTCTATTGTACAGAGTTAACTCAAAATGAATCAGCACCACCAAGGTTAAACTTTGGTGGTGCTTTTTTTGTACTTCCTGAAAATTGCGCCGATTTCTGGGAAAAATAAAAGGGCGGCAATCCATGTGCTGATATATAAACAAGATTACACTACTTGACAATATACCCCCACGGGGTATATAATGCTGCTGGAATGGAGGGCAGGATATGGACGAATGTTGTTGCTGTAAAAGAAAAAAGTTTCGCAGCCCGGAGGAATATAAAAGTCTTGTAAACAGATTGAACCGAATAGAGGGACAGATAAGAGGAATAAAAGGTATGCTTGATAAAAACGCTTATTGTCCGGATATATTAGCTCAGGCTGCCGCTGCCAACGCTGCTTTAAATGCTTTTAGCAGAGAGTTATTAAGCAATCATATAAGAACATGCGTTGTAAATGATATAAAAGACGGAAAAGAAGAGACTATTGATGAACTTCTTCGTACATTACAGAAATTCATGAAATAATTTTCTAAGGATAGACTATAAATATATTTTTTACAAAAGGAGGTTAAGATGAAACAGTACACTGTAACAGGTATGAGCTGTGCCGCTTGCTCTGCCAGAGTTGAAAAGGCGGTTTCCAATCTTCCCGGTGTTACATCATGCTCGGTGAGCCTTCTCACTAATTCAATGGGTGTAGAAGGTAATATAAGTGATAAGGACGTAATTGCCGCTGTTCAAAATGCGGGATATGGTGCGTCAGTAAAAGGAACCGATAAAGCAGCAAAAGCAGACACGGAGGATGCACTAAAAGACAGAGAAACACCGGCTATTAAAAAGCGTCTTTTTACATCCCTTGGTTTTCTTATAGTTCTTATGTATATTTCTATGGGCCACACTATGTGGGGCTGGCCGCTGCCTGCATTCCTTGCGGAAAATCCGATTGCAATAGGACTGTCAGAGCTTATCTTGACGGTCGTCGTTATGGTGATTAACCAGAAATTTTTCATTAGCGGCTTTAAAGGTGTTATTCATAAGGCACCCAATATGGACACTCTGGTTGCGCTGGGTACAAGCGCCGGTTTTGTTTACAGTACCTATGCTTTATTTGCGATGAGCGCAGCACAGATTTCAGGTGGTACAGAAGCTGCATCCCATTGGATACATGAGTTTTATTTCGAGTCATCGGCAATGATTTTAACTCTTATCACAGTTGGAAAGCTGCTGGAAGCTCATTCCAAAGGTAAAACTACTGATGCACTTAAGGGCCTTATGAAAATGGCGCCTAAAACCGCTAATATCATAGTTAATGGTGAAGAGCAGACAGTTCCCATTGAGCAGGTGCAGAGGGGCGATATATTTGTAGTTCGTCCCGGCGAGAACGTGCCGGTAGACGGTATTATAATAGAAGGAAACAGCGCGTTTGACGAGTCTGCATTAACGGGAGAGAGTATTCCTGTTGACAAAACAGTAGGGGACAGTGTATCAGCCGCAACTGTTAATCAGGTTGGATTTATACGCTGTGAGGCTACCAGAGTAGGTGAAGACACTACTCTGAGCCAGATAATTAAAATGGTGAGCGATGCCGCGGCAACAAAGGCGCCTATCGCCAAGATTGCCGATAAGGTGTCGGGAATTTTTGTTCCAACAGTAATCAGTATTGCAGTTATAACAATTATTTCGTGGCTCATTGCAGGCCAGAGCATAGGGTATGCCCTTGCAAGAGGAATTTCCGTTCTTGTAATATCCTGCCCATGTGCTTTAGGGCTTGCAACTCCCGTGGCTATTATGGTAGGAAGCGGCGTTGGCGCAAAGCAGGGAGTTTTGTTTAAAACTGCTGCCGCTTTAGAAGAAACAGGCAGAATTTCCGTAGTTGCCCTTGATAAAACCGGTACAATTACAGCAGGAACACCTGTTGTTACCGATATTATTCCCGCCGAAGGAACGAGTGAAAATGAGCTTTTGACTTTTGCAGCATCACTTGAAAGCAGAAGCGAACATCCGCTTGCCGGAGCAGTAATGAGAAAAGCTCATGAACATAATGTGGAGATTCATGAGGTTGACGATTTTAAGGCATTGCCCGGAAACGGACTGAGCGCTGTATATGGGGGCGAAACTCTCTACGGCGGCAATATGAGCTTTATTAAGACCGAAGTACAGCTTCCAGATGCTGTGGAAAAGAGAGCGGAAGCTCTGGCGGCAGAAGGAAAAACACCGCTATTTTTTGCAAGTGCCAAGCGCTATGTGGGCTTAATAGCCGTTGCTGACACAATTAAACCCGACAGCCCCCAGGCTGTTGAAGAACTTAAAAATATGGGCATAAAAGTTGTTATGCTTACAGGAGATAACCGGCGTACAGCCGAAGCCATCGGAAGACAGGCCGGAGTTGACGAGGTTATTGCAGGCGTTTTACCGGACGGTAAAGAAAATGCAGTTATAGAACTAAGTAAGTACGGCAAGGTTGCAATGGTAGGTGACGGTATAAATGATGCTCCTGCTCTTACAAGAGCGGATATAGGCATTGCAATAGGGGCAGGTGCAGATATAGCGGTGGACGCAGCGGATGTGGTTTTGATGAACAGCAGCCTTAAGGATGTTCCCGCAGCTATACGCCTAAGCAGAAAAACCCTTAAAAATATACATGAAAATCTTTTCTGGGCTTTCTTCTACAATACGATAGGAATACCTGTTGCAGCTGGCGCACTGGTGGGCCTTGGCATAACCCTAAACCCAATGCTGGGTGCAGCGGCAATGAGCCTTTCCAGTTTTTGCGTTGTGACAAACGCTCTGCGGCTAAACCTCTTTAACATGCACGACAACTCAAAAGATAAAACCTTAAAGCATAAAGAAAAAGCAATGCCGCAAATTACAGAATGTGAATGTTTAGAAAACGGAAAAAATGAATGTACCTGTAATTTAGAAACAGAGGAAAATAAGGAGGAAAATCTAATGGTAAAGACTATAAAAATTGAAGGTATGATGTGCGGTCACTGTGAGGCCAGAGTAAAGAAGGCACTTGAGGCTATTGCGGGTGTAAAGAGTGCAGAGGTCAGCCACAGTGCCGGTACAGCAGTTGTAACATTTGAAAACGTTACTGACGAGGTTCTCAAAAATGCTGTTGAGGCCCAGGATTACAAAGTGCTCGAAATAGAATAAGAAAACAGAAAAAACATCTGCTATAATAGGACGCGTTGCGAAACGCGTCCTATTTCTAAATGCGGAGGTAATTTATGAAAAAATACGCTTATGTAAGGGTGTCAAGCCAGGAGCAAAATGAAGAAAGGCAAATGATTGCCGTTCGAGAAAAGGAGGTGAGTGAAAAAAATATTTTTCTTGACCGTCAATCCGGAAAAGACTTTGAAAGACCACAGTACAAAAAACTTATAAGAAAGCTCAAACCCGGTGATTTGCTGTACATATTAAGCATTGACAGACTGGGCAGAAACTATGGTGAAATACAGGAACAATGGAGAATAATAACAAAAGAGAAAGGGGCAGATGTATGTGTAATTGATATGCCGCTGCTGGATACAAGGCAGGGAAAAGATTTAATGGGTACATTTATAGCAGATCTTGTGCTGCAAATCCTGTCATTTGCTGCCCAGAATGAGCGAGAAAACATACGAGTCAGACAAGCTCAGGGAATTGAGGCAGCAAAAAACAGAGGAGTGAGGTTCGGAAGACCGGAAATACCTGTATCATCAGAGCTGATTGCAGCTATTGAAGCGTATGAAAACAATTGCATGAGTCTGGAAAATATTCTGAATAATTACAATTTCAGTAGGTCTACATTTTATAGAAAATTAAAAAAATATAGGGAAAATAACTAAAAGCTGTCAAAATGTATAGATTTTGACAGCTTTTTGTAATATATACAATTATATCATTTGAAAGATTCAACTGCAAGTGCCTTCTATTATGACGACAATAAAATTACAAAATACAGCAAAAACGAAGTAGGAAGAAACAAATAGTAAAGTCTCAAAATGTATGCTTTTCGCAACAAAATTTAAAAGGGGAAATTAGAAATGATGAAAAAGATTATGGTATTGTTTATTTCTGCTGTACTCGCACTGTCTTTAACGGCATGTGTATGTAAACACCAGTGGACTGAGGCAACTTGCACCGAGCCTAAAACATGTACTAAGTGCGGCGAGACTGAAGGGGAGGCTTTAGAGCATGAGTGGGTTGAGGCTGCATGTGAAACTCCCAAAACTTGTAAAATCTGCGGAGAAACAGAGGGTGAAGCCCTTGGACACAAATGGGCAGAGCCAACCTGTACAGAAGCTGAAACCTGCTCGATTTGCGGTAAAACTTCGGGCACTCCTCTTGAACATGAGGTAAGTGAGTGGAAAGATATTAAAATAGCCAGCTGCACAGAGACCGGAGAACGGGAGGGCGTGTGTACTCGCTGTGGGGAAACATTAGTGCAAGAAACGGAAAAGGTTCCGCATGTGGAAAGCGATTGGAAAATAACCAAGAATGCAAGCTACGATGGAGCCGGAGAAAAAGAGAAATGCTGCACAATATGCGGGGAAATACTGGAAACGGAAGCATATGAACTGGAGGGCGAAGAAAAAATAAAAGCGTTCAAAGATGAGTGCGAAAGTTATTCTTATAAGGATATTGCAAGAGAGCCGGACAAATATGAAGGCAATAAAATAAAGTTTTCCGGAGAAATTATTCAAGTTTGTGATGAAAGCGATAATATATGCAGTTATAGGGTAATGTTATCAAATTATGACGTTATATATGTGTATTATGTACGACAGGAGGGGGAAAAACGTCTGCTTGAAAATGATAACGTAATGGTGTACGGACTGTGTAATGGACTAATATCATATACCTCGGTTCAAGGGGCAAATATTACAATACCTTGTGTTGATGCTTATTACATAGACCTTAGGTAAACAAGAATACAGCCACGGATTTTCCGTGGCTGTATTCCTTAAAATTCAAAGTTGTTTCCGTCCAATATAACCTTTTTGAGATTTCCGTTATCATCGTAGCGAAGCTTTAAGGAAAAGAACGGACGGTTTGTTTCCAGAAGCTTTAGGAAAACTCTGTCACCCTCCCAGATAGGCAGATTTAAAACTTCGCTTTTATTTATCCATTTTAGTTCACCCTCGTCACAGTCCCGCATTTCCCCGGAAAAGCTGTCGGCTGTGAAAAGGTGCATATATTCCGTTTCCCATGTTGAATAGGAAAAAGTGACTATTCCGCGAAAGCGCCAAGAGTTAAGCTTTAGCCCTGTTTCTTCGTAAACCTCTCTGAGCATGCACTCTTCGGGGCTTTCACCTTCCTCAAATTTGCCCCCTACGCCTATCCATTTTCCGGCGTTTTCGTCTGCTTTCTTTTTTGTTCTGTGGAGCATTAAATATTGTCCGTTTTTTTCGATATAGCATAGACTTGTGTTTTTCATATCCATCACCGCTGATATTATAATATGAAATCGGACAAATTAAAAGATTTCAGAGAAAAAATTAAAAGATAATCAGATTTTAAATCTGTAAAAATGCAAAAAAACAGGCACTCTGTCGAGCGCCTGTTTTTAAGTGTTTTATTAGTACATGCCGCCCATGTCGGGTGCAGGAGCTGCAGGAGCTGCCTTCTCGGGAATGTCAGAAACAAGGCTTTCAGTGGTAAGAACCATGGAAGCTACGGAAGCTGCGTTCTCCATAGCGCAACGGCATACCTTGGTTGGGTCAACGATACCCATGGATATCATATCGCCGTACTGCTCGTTAGCGGCATCAAAGCCATAGTTTTCCTCATTGCTGTTTGCAACATTATTGTAGATAACAGCGCCTTCCAGCCCTGCATTAGCAGCAATCTGCATAATAGGAGCTCTGAGAGCCTTTGCTATGATAGCAGCACCGGTTTTTTCGTCGCCCTCCAAAGTGGCAACCAGTTTTTCCGCTGCCTTGGAGCCAATAACGTAAGCAGTACCGCCGCCGGCAACAATACCTTCTGCAACTGCTGCGCGGGTTGCGTTCAGTGCGTCTTCAATACGCAGTTTCTTTTCTTTCATCTCGGTCTCAGTAGCTGCACCGACCTTAATAACTGCAACACCGCCGGAAAGCTTTGCGAGGCGCTCCTGAAGCTTTTCCTTATCGTAATCAGAAGTGCACTCATCAATCTGACGCTGAATCTGAGCTGCGCGGGCTTTGATTTCATTACTGTCACCGAAGCCGTCAACAATAACGGTGTTCTCCTTGGTGACCTTGACCTGATGAGCATGACCGAGCATTTCTATGCCGGTATCTTTCAGCTCCATGCCCAGAGCGGAGGAAACAACCTGACCGCCGGTGAGAATTGCAATATCCTGAAGCATTTCCTTGCGTCTGTCACCAAAGCCGGGGGCCTTTACACATACGCAGTTGAATGTGCCACGGAGTTTATTAAGAACGATAGTAGCAAGAGCCTCGCCCTCTACATCCTCAGCAATAATGAGCAGTTTTCTGCCGCCCTGAACAATCTTCTCCAGCAGAGGAAGAATTTCCTGAATATTTGAAATCTTCTTATCGGTTATAAGAATGAGAGCGTCATCCAGAACAGCTTCCATCTTATCAGTATCGGTTACCATATAGGGAGAGAGGTAGCCTCTATCAAACTGCATACCTTCAACAACATCGCTGTAAGTATCAGCGGTCTTGCTCTCTTCAATGGTGATAACGCCGTTCTGGCTTACCTTTTCCATTGCCTCTGCTATGAGGTTACCGATAACTTCGTCTCCGGAAGAGATAGTACCTACACGGGCAATATCATGTGAGCAGGAAACAGGCTGAGAAGCGGCCTTAACAGCATCAACAGCGGCCTGAGTAGCCTTTTTGATACCTTTGTTAACAGTAATGGGATTTGCACCTGCTGCAAGATTCTTGAGACCTTCGCTGATCATGGCCTGAGCCAGAACAGTTGCGGAAGTTGTACCGTCACCGGCAACATCGTTGGTCTTGGTGGAAACCTCCTTAATGAGCTGTGCGCCCATGTTCTCAAAAGCATCTTCAAGTTCAATCTCTTTTGCAATGGTAACACCGTCATTAGTGATCAGGGGAGAGCCGAACTTCTTATCAAGAACAACGTTTCTGCCCTTAGGTCCAAGGGTTATCTTAACTGTATCGGTAAGCTGCTTTACGCCACGCTCAAGAGCTTTTCTTGCTTCTTCACCGTAAATTATCTGTTTAGCCATTATAATTAGCCTCCTTATTACTCAATAACTGCCAGAATATCTGACTGACGGACGATAGTGTACTCAACATCATCAAGTTTTACCTTGCTTCCGCTGTACTTGCCAACCAGAACACTCTGTCCTGCCTTAACAATCATCTCTACCTGGTTGCCCTCAACCATTCCACCGGGACCGACTTCAACAACGTCGTAAACTTCGGGTTTTTCCTGAGCGGAAGCGGTCAGAAAAATACCGGAGGAAGTGCGTTCCTCAGCCTCATTCTGTTTGAGAACGACTCTGTCAGCCAAAGGTCTAAGTTTCATAATATATATGCCTCCTAAATTTGTTTACAAAAATCAACACCGTTAGCACTCTACAACTATGAGTGCTAACGGTGCTAATAATACCACATTATTTTTAAATTTCAAGCCCCCTAAATAAAAAAACGGGGGAAAATTTATTAATTTTTTGTTACAAAGTTAAACGAGGGAGGAAAAATGGCTTAAACTACAGCGGCTGCACCTAATTCTTCGTGTTTAACCTCGTCAAAAAAATGCATACCCCGAGGGACAATCAAATTCATAGCGTTGTGCACAAGCTGCATATGAGCCACTTTTGACATCATAAGTTCTCCGTCAAAGCTTACAATGCTTTCTTTATCAAACTCAATTTCCAGCTCGTCAGTACGAATATGAGTAACATATTGTTTCAATTCATCAGCTTCACCGGCGGCAAACTTCTTTATTAGAGCGGCAAAGGTAAGCAGGCTTACCTTTCTTATTACCAATACGTCCATAATTCCGTCATCAGGCCTTGCTGAGGGACAGGGGTGAAACCCACCGCCGTAATAGCTGCCGTTGCAGGCACATATAAGGGTGTGCTTACCCTCCGCTTCAAAGCCTTTGGATCTGACTTTCATGTTTTCAGCAATTCCCTTAAACATTTCCACAATAGAAGAGAGTACATAACCGGCAGCACCGCCGAAAAATGGTATTTTTGCGTATTTATGAACATTGGTACCTATTCTTGCGTCAATGCCAACAGAGCATATATTAGTGCTGTACCGTCCGTTGCAGCTTATAAGGTCAATAGGGGTTTCCCAACCATCCACCAGCGCATCCAAATCTCTGTATAAATGCTGCTCTTCACCGAACATACGGCAAAAATCATTACCTGTGCCTACGGGAAACGGACAAACAGCTACATTGTCCTTTAAAGCTGCACCGCAGGCGCACTCACCGAAGGTTCCGTCACCTCCGCAGGCATACACACGAAGGGGCATACCGGAGGCAGCCTCCTGCTTTATTTTTTCAGTGGCATCCATGGGAGCTTTGGTAATGTATATTTCATATTCACCGCCGTGCCTTTTAAAAACACTTTCCACTTTTTCCCTTATTTCCGCTGAACGGTCTTTACCGCCTGCTATGGGATTTACTATAAACAGGTGTTTCATATATTTTCCTCCGAACCTCTCTCTTCACTTCCTGTTAAAATACATAAACAAGTCGCATTTTATCATACCGTTATACAGCTTACGTTTCTTATCTGCCTGCTTACCGAAACTCCGCTCAAACTCAGTGTGAGAAGAAAGCAGGTAGAGCTGCCAGTTCTGAAGACCTAAGTATATCTTTCCGAAACCGCGGTAAAGAGCTTCCGCTTCCTGCTTTTCCATGATTCTTTCACCGTAAGGAGGATTGGTGACAATTACGCCGCGCTGGGTTTCTCTGTTAAATTTCATGGCGTCTGCAACTTCAAATCTTACTATATCAGAAACTCCGGCCCTCTCCGCATTCTCACGGGCGATAGATATGGCATTAGGGTCAATGTCTGAGCCTACAATACTGTAATCACCGTTAAATTCACGGCTCACCGCCTCAGCCTTGACTTTGTCCCATACTTTGCGGTCAAAGTTTTTCCAGTCCATAGCGGTATAACTGCGGTATAGACCGGGGGCCCTGTTTTTAGCAATCAGAGCTGCTTCTATCGGAATAGTACCGCTGCCGCAGAATGGGTCACAGAAATCACCTTTACCTTTGTATCGGGAAAGGGTTACCATAGCTGCGGCCAGAGTTTCCTTTAACGGTGCCGCATTGTGCGCGGGACGGTATCCTCTCTTGTGAAGACCGGGTCCTGTGGTGTCGATGCACAGGGATACCTGATCCTTCATTATAGAAAACTGAATTTGATACAGTGAACCGGTCTCCTGAAACCATTGAATGTGGTATCTGCTCTTGAGACGCTCCACCACAGCCTTTTTTATAATGCTTTGACAGTCGGAAACTGAGAAAAGCTTTGAATTTAATGAATGACCTTTGACAGGAAAAGCACCGTCTCTGGGAATAAACATTTCCCAGGGGAGAGCTTTGGTCCCCTGAAAAAGCTCCTCAAAGCTGAGTGCCTGAAATTTACCAACCTCAATGAGAACTCGTTCACCTATACGAAGGCAAACATTTGCTTTGGCAATATCCTCAAAACCGCCGGTAAAATATACACGGCCGTTCTCAGCTTCAACATTATTTAAACCAAGCCTCCTGAGCTCGTCGGAAATAGGCCCCTCAAGCCCAAGAAGGCATGGAACACAAAGTTTAAAATCCATACTTAATCTACTCCATCTGCGTAATATTTATTAAAAACAAACGTTACAATGATACAACAAAAAAACGGACTTGTAAACGAAATATAACAATCTTTTCAAACTGTTAAAAAAGTTCAAAAAAAGACATGGAATTAAAAGTGTAAATGACAGAGATACAAATATTATTATAAATTTCGTTTATTAAAGCATGTCTGTGCTATGTAAACAAAAAATGTTCTAAAAAGCTATTGTAATTTTGAAGATTTAGTGTTATATTAACAGTGGTCATAATTTGTTCATTTTTCCGGGAGGCATAGTCAATGGCAATTGAGCGGCAAAAATTCCTTGAAATACTTAGGGAATCATACTGCGCATACTACAATATTGTTGATATGGAAGCGCCCTGCGATATTCCTCTTGTTTTCAGAGCCGATTATTTTTCAAGATCTGAAAAATACTGGCTGGATAAGAAAAACGTAATCTGGGGAAATGAGACAAACGAATACGCCTACATATTTTCAGCACCTGAGTTCACAAAAGAACTCGTAGAAAAATGCACTGATTTTGCCCTGAATGACGGTCTTCCGAGAGTGAAGCCCCATAAGGAGCACCAGTATACAAATGTGAAGGTAATTTTTATTGCCGACAGACTGGATGAAAAAGAAGTTAAGCCCATGATGAAGAGAGAGTTTACGAAAAGCTATAAGTTCTCCTTCCATGGATTTACAAACCTTCTCTCCGGCGCTGTCGCTCTGGATACTCAGGAAATCTTCACTAATCGCGCCGGACACGGTCTGGCATCTTTCTTTAAGAAGCTATTTGCCGTCAGGGAGGAGAAGACCTGACGCAAATGCTAATATTACAACATTTTTTATTTAAGGAGTGAAAAGTGTGAGCGCAATTCTTATTCTTGTAATCGCATTGGCTCTGCTTGCCATCGGCTATGTATTTTACGGCAGCTGGCTTGCAAAGCAGTGGGGTGTAGATCCCACCCGTGAGACACCGGCACACACCAGTTATGACGGAAAGGACTTTGTTCCTGCTAACCCCGCCGTTCTGATGGGTCACCATTTCTCTTCCATCGCAGGTGCTGGCCCTATTAACGGACCTATCCTGGCTTCAGTTTTCGGTTGGGTTCCTGTTTTCCTTTGGGTTGTCATCGGCGGTATTTTCTTTGGTGCTGTTCATGACTTTGGTGCTCTGTTTGCCTCTATTCGCCACAATGGTGGTTCCATTGGTGAAGTTATCAAGGCTAACATGGGCATTCGTGCTCAGAGACTGTTTACAGTCTTTGCATTGCTCGTTCTGATTCTGGTTATCGCTTCCTTCACCGCAGTTGTTGCCGGTACCTTCATGTCCGAAGGCCCCATCATCTCTGTTGGACGTGCTAACGTTTCCGAGCATGCATCTACAGCAACAACTTCTCTGCTGTTTATTGTTATTGCTTTCATCTTTGGTTTCTTCGTTTACAGAAAGAATGCAAAGATCGGCCCTGCTACCATTGTTGGTATCATAGGCATTATTGCTATCGTAGCTATCGGTCTGAACGTTGGTGTCAACCTCGGCCGTACATTCTGGGTTGGCTTCATTGCTGTATACGTTATGGTTGCTTCTCTGCTTCCTGTTTGGATGCTGCTGCAGCCCCGTGACTACCTCAGCTCCTTCCTGCTTTACGGTATGATGATCATTGCTGTTGTAGGTATCGTCGGATCCAACATGACTGTTGTTCTTCCTGCATTTACTTCCTTCAATCCTTCCGCCGGCCAGTTCCTCTTCCCCACTCTGTTTATCACAGTTGCATGCGGCGCAGTTTCCGGTTTCCACTCTCTGATCGGTTCCGGTACTACTTCCAAGCAGCTTGATTCTGAGAAGGATGCTAAGGTTATCGGCTACGGCGCAATGATAGTTGAATCCGCTCTGGCTATCATCTCCCTGATTGCTGTCGGTATCGTATTCAACAAGGTTGACGCAGGCGGCGGTGATGTATTCAAACTCTCCGCACCTCCTACCATCTTCGCCGGTGGTATTGCTACTGCTGTTGCTACCATGTTCGGTGGTGTTGCAGATGCTTCCAACCCTGTATACGACACTGTTTACACTCTGCTGACTCTTGCAGTCTCTGTCTTTGCTCTGACCTCTCTTGACTCCGGTACTCGTCTTGCACGTTACATGTTTGCCGAGCTGTTCGTCAAGGAAGGCGAGAAGGCTGAGGAAATCAAGGGCGTTCGCGGATTCTTGGCTAAGCCTTTTGTATCTACCCTTATCATGGTAGTTATCGGCTGCGGCATGGGCTTCCTTGGCCTTGACCAGATTTGGGGCGTGTTCGGTGCTGCAAACCAGCTGCTTGCAGGTATAGCAATGCTTGCTGTTGCTGCATGGCTTGCTAACATCGGTAAGGACAATAAGATGTTCTACGTTCCCATGACCTTCATGCTCGTTGCTACCGGCACTTCTCTTGTAATGACCATAATCGGTAAGATTAAGGCCGTTGCTGCTGGTACCGCTGTATGGGGCGACTGGTTCCAGATGATTTGGTCTGTTGGCCTTATCGTTCTTGCTGCTATCCTTGTTGTCGAGGGTGTTAAAGTTCTTTCCAGTGGCAAAAAGGAAGAGGCAAAGGCATAATTTAGCCTGAGTTTTATTAAAACTTAAAAGTACTTATTTTGGGGCGCGTTTATAACGCGCCTCATTTTTATATGCTTTTTTGCGTAAAGCTTTGTGCGTTTACACTTTTATTTTAACAGTATCTGTGTTATAATTTTACGGGGTGATTTTGTGGATTTTTATTCTGAATATAGAACCAAACTCCGCTCTGCCGATGAAGCGGTTAAAATAGTAAAAGATGGTGATTGGGTTGACTATTCATCTAATGTAGCCTTTCCCAAAAAGCTTGATCAGGCTCTTGCAAAGAGAAGAGATGAGCTTCACAATGTCAAGGTGAGGGGAAATCTGACAATGGGGCCTATTCAAGTTATAGAATGCGATCCAACAATGGAGCATTTTGTATATAATACATGGCACTGTTCCGGTTATGAGAGAAAAATGTGCGATCAGGGCAGAGCCTTCTTTACTCCTATGGTGTTCAGAAACATTCCATGGTATTACAAAAATTTTGTCACTGTTAATGTTGCAATGATAAGCGTAACACCTATGGATAAACATGGCTATTTTAATCTGTCAGGTGCAACCGGGGTTTCACGCGCAATTATAGAAAAAGCGGATAGGGTAATTCTGGAAGTAAACGAGGCGTTACCAAGGGTAAGAGGCGGAGAAGGAGAACTTGTCCACATTTCTGAGGCCGATTATATTGTTGAAGCTGGATATACTGAGCCCTTTTCGCCGCCTATGCTGCCGCCTACTCAAGAGGACATTAAAATAGCAGAATTTATACTTCCTCACATATCAGACGGCACTACCATACAGCTGGGTATAGGAGGAACTCCTAATGCCTTAGGTGCTTTGATCGCAGATTCTGATTTAAAGGATTTGGGTATGCACACGGAACTTTGCTCTGATGGTTTTATGTCCATTGCCAAAGCCGGAAAGCTGACAAACCGCAAGAAAAATTTCCATAATGGCAAGGGAATTCTTGGCCTTGCTGTCGGTACAAGGGAGTTTTATGACTGGGTTGACGATAACCCGTCTCTTGCAGCCTATCCCATGAGCTATGTTAATGACCCATATGTTATTGCTCAAAATGATAATCTTATATCTATTAACGGCTGCCTGAATGTGGATTTATATGGTCAGGTTTCTTCCGAAAGTTCAGGTTTAAGGCAGATAAGCGGAACAGGTGGACAGCTTGACTTTGTAACCGGAGCTACAATGTCAAAGGGCGGAAAATCCTTCCTTTGTATGAGCTCCACGTTTAAAGATAAAAAAGGGCAGCTCCATTCAAGAATTCTGCCTCAGTTTAACGGTGATATAATTACAACGCCCAGAAGCCAGAGTTATTATATTGTGACTGAGTTCGGATGCGTAAACCTTGCAGGTATGAGCTCATGGGAGAGAGCAGAAAAACTTATTTCTATTGCACACCCTGATTTCCGAGATGAGCTTATAAAAAAAGCGGAAGAACAGCGTATTTGGCTGCCTTCCAATAAACGGTAATTTATGTATATAGACGGCGTTATATCTTGGCGTTGCTAAGGGCAGAGATGCAAGGGAAATGCCAAGCCACCGGTTCCTCCACAAACTTAGTATAAAATATTCCAGCGCTGTCTATGATAAAGCAGACAGTATAACTGCCTGCGCTGTGTTTTAAGCTGTGCTATGTTGACTTACCGTGGGAAAGACCGTTAGATAAAAATATTCGGCGTGTTTAATTCATTTGGATTAAACACGCCGAATTCTTAAATACTCAGAAGTTCGTTCCACCGCTGGTCAGAGGACATATATTGGAAAGAGTCATCAAGTTTAAAACTGTAAATAATGCTTGTGCGCATTTTTTCAACAGACTCACTGTCAGGCTTTTTTAATTCAATGTGGGAAAACAGAGGAGCGGCTGAGTAGCTGTAGATACTCTCCAGACTATTCAGCATCCTATCTGCGCAGTAAAAGGTTTTGTCCCTGTCCTCTTCAAATTGAGCCAAAGCCAAATCCGCAGCGATAACACTGAATTCTCCCATTTGAAACAGTTCTGCAAGGAGTTTCTTTTTTTCCGTATAGTATTTTGCCAGCTCAACATCCTGTTCCTTGCATTTTAAATTAAATAAACTATCGAAAACTAAGCAAAGAATTTGATATGCAGAGATGAGAATTTCCTCATATTCCTTGTAAGCCTTTTCTGTTTCACCGCTCCGCTCGTACAGTATTGCCTGCTTTCTTTTTCGCTCAGGACTTTGCATAGAGAAAAAGCTGAGATATTCTGAGGCTTTTTCGTATTGTTCGTTTCTTAGATAGTAGTTATACAGAGAATCTGCTGCCACTGTCCTCATGCTTACGTCATTGCTTTTCAAAAGCCTTTTGTAACAGCTCAAAATAAAAGAATCGTATTTTTCGCTGTTAGATAACTGGAGCATGAGACGTTTGGCATCCAGTGTGAGAGCAAGGCTGTAAATTAGCTTTTCACAATTAGGATAGGCTTCAATCTGCTTTTTTGCCCAGCTGTATGCCTGGTCAAAGCCGTGAGCTTCAGTAATTTGCTCTGCTTTTAAGGTCAGCTCCTGAATTTCCTGTGCAGTAAGTTCCTCCTTAAAGGAAAGCAGCTCATTTAGAGAAACATCAAGAAGACGGGCAATAGGGGATAGCAGTGTAATATCAGGCATGGCATTGCCGTTTTCCCACTTGTTCACTGCGGGCGCGGTTACACCAAGAAAGTTTGCCATTTCTTCCTGCGTCAGCTCTTTCTGCTTTCGATATTTTCTTATTACTTCACCAATCATCATGTGAAATCACCTTTTTTAAAAATGTCAAGGCCCTTGCAAAAATGATATTAACATGAGATTAAGAAAAAAGATAGTGAATATCCGTTAACTAATACTATAAAAAATTAACCGGTATTCAAAAAAGCTGCTTTATCTGTTGATAAAGCAGCTTAAAAATCAATCCTTATATACTCTCGGTACACGCTTTGAAACAGCACAAAGAATTTCATACGGAATAGTACCTGCCGCTTCTGAGAGCTTATAGATACTGTTCTCTTCACCAAATATTTCCACTTCACTGCCAACGTCCACCTGTGGCAGATGGCTTAAATCCACCATGCACATGTCCATGCAAATACTGCCGCGCTGGGGTGCAAAGCCGCCGGAAACAGCATAAGAGCATTTGTTGGAGCTTATTCTGGGAAGACCGTCTGCATAACCGATAGCAAGTACACCCATGCGTTCTTTTTTGTCAGTCACATAACGTCGTCCGTAGCTTACAGAAGTACCCGGCTCGTAAATCTTTATGGTGCTTACGGTGGTTACGAGGCGCATACCCGGTTTAAGACCAAGCTTCCCTTTAGTATCGCCGTAGCCGTAGAGCAAAAGTCCGGGACGAACCATGTCCAGCGCCATTTCAGGGTAATTTATGGTAGCACCGCTGTTTGCACAGTGCCGTATTTCAAAATGAATATCACCCTTCGAGCCTAAATCCTCAATAAATGAAATGAATAGTTTAAACTGTTCCCTTGTGTACTCTTCGTTTTCTTCGCCCTCTTCATCGGAGACTGCAAAGTGGGTATATATTCCCTCATGTATAAGACCGGGAAGACGGCAGGCTTCAATCACATTTTTAAGCCCTTCTTCATAGTGCTCTTTACAGCACAGAAAGCCAAGTCTGGACATACCGGTGTCTAACTTAATATGAATTTTAAGCTCTTTTCCCAACTTAGAGGCAATTTCGGAATATTCACTGGCCTTGGCAAAACATGAGATTGTCTGGCTTATGTTATTTTCTATTAGTGTTTGGGTGTATCTGGGAGGAGTGTGACCTAAAATCAATATAGGCATGGTGATACCGCCCTGACGCAGTTCCATAGCCTCATCCAGACAGGATACGGCCAGATAGTCAGCCCCTGCTTCCTGAAGCATCATAGAAACCGGCAAAGCGCCGTGACCGTAGGCATCAGCCTTTACAACTCCTAAAAATCGACAGCCCCGAGGAAGAGCGGAGCGTATGGCTTTATAATTATTTCTTATATTTTTAAGGCTTACCTCAGCCCATGTTCTCTTTTGAAGATCATCCATAATATGTTTTACTCCCTTGTCCAGTTCTCAATTTGGCAAAAGACCTTTACCTGTCCCTCACTTATAATCTCAGCTTTTTCAGGAATCATATTAAGAGCGTTAAACCAGACTCTGACTGTCAGATGTTCGTTATAACTCAGTTCATAAACGAAAAAGCTGTCTTCTTCCCAATAACTCTCAATGTGACCTGTTTTCATAGCCTGAGCAAGAGCGGGAAGAGCAGTCATGGGGCTTAGCCCGAACTTGTCCAGATCGCCGGTGTCAATAACAATCTCACCGTATTCCAAGGCGGAGCTGCCGGGTTTAACGTGCCCTGTTACCCCGGAAATAATGTCGGGTTTAATAACACTCACCTGCGCACCTTCCGGAGTTTCTGAGTAATTGAGCGTAAATTCAACGCTTCTGTCCTCATATTCACAGCGAAGCTGTGAACGGAAAGAAAGTGATGTGCCGGCGGCAAGCTCGCCGGAAAATTGTTCAAAGCGCTCTGCCTGAGCTCTGCTGCCACATGAAGAAAGAAGCAGACAGAAAATCAGAACCAGAGGCAGGCATAGTCTTTTCATAGCGCCCTCCATAATAAGTTTGCTAAAGCCTATGCTGCAAATCCAATTATAATCACCTTTAAGCCATTAGTCAAATACTTATTTTGTGGTAAATTACAAAATTTCTCTTGAAAATTTAGTTATAATGTGCTAAGCTAAAAATGCTATGAACGGGAATATAGTATTAAAGCAGCTTTCAGAGAATGAGGGTCATCGGCTGTGAGCCCTTTGAGCTACAATTACTTAGTTCGCCCGTGAGCTCCGACTAACTATCGGCGTGAGAGCGCGTTAAGCTCGTCAAGTGCGGCGAGAGCCGAATTTGGGTGGTACCGCGGAAGTTATGCTTTCGTCCCTTTGGAGGGACGGAGGCTTTTTTATTTATAAAAAGGAGAAAATTATGGAAGAACTTATGCAGAGCCTTAGAGAAAGCTCAATTAAGGCTATTTTGGAATGTGAGAGTGCTGAACTTCTGGAACAGCTCAGGGTAAAATATCTGGGCAAAAAGGGTGAGCTCACTGTTATTCTGCGCCAGATGGGCAAGCTCTCTGCTGAGGAGCGCCCTGCTATGGGTCAGCTTGCAAATAAACTCAGAGCTGATATTGAGGGAGCCATAGATAAGAGAAAAACAGAAATAAGTGCGCTGATGATGGAGAAAAAGCTGGAGGATGAGGCTCTTGACGTTACTATGCCGGGACAGAAATCCGTCCTTGGCCATAAGCACCCCATGTATAATGTTCTCGATCAGATAAAAGATATTTTCATCGGAATGGGATTTGAAATTGTTGAAGGTCCGGAAGTTGAGCTTGCAGATTATAACTTTTCAAAGCTTAATATTGAAGAAGGACACCCTTCAAGAGAGTGGACGGATACTTTCTATTTCACTCCCGACAGCAGTGTACTTCTCCGTACTCAGACATCCCCTATGCAGATACACGCAATGGAAACCAGAGAACTGCCTATCCGCATAATCGCACCCGGCAGAGTTTACCGTAAGGACGAGGTTGATGCTACTCATTCTCCGATGTTCCACCAGATAGAAGGCATGGTCATAGATAAGGGTGTTACTATGTCAGACCTGAAAGCAACTCTTAACCTGGTTGTTGAAAAAATTTACGGTAAAGGAACGGTTACCCGTTTCCGTCCCCACCATTTTCCCTTTACAGAACCCAGCTGCGAGATGGATATTCAGTGCCATAAATGCGGCGGTAAGGGCTGCCCCACCTGCAAGGGCGAGGGCTGGATTGAAGTTCTGGGTGCCGGTATGGTACACCCCAAAGTACTGGCCGGATGCGGAATTGACCCGGATGTGTATTCCGGATGGGCATTCGGTATGGGACTTGAGCGTCTTGCTTTGGGTGAATACAAGATTACAGATATGCGCCTGATATTTGAAAACGACGTCAGGTTCCTTGAGCAGTTCTAAGGAGGCAGTTAAATGAAATTATCAAGAAAATGGCTGAACGAGTTTGTTGATTTAAGCCTTGATGAATATAACGACAGAGATTTTGCAGAGGCAATGACCATTTCAGGCTCCAAGGTAGAGGTGACCGAGGACCTGAGCGAGAGCATGAAGAATGTTAAGGTTGGAAAAATTCTTACCCTTGAAAAGCACCCGGATTCTGACCATATGCTGGTTCTGACTTTAGACGTAGGGAAGGATGAGCCTGTACAGATATGCACCGGAGCATGGAACGTCCATGTTGGGGACCTTGTACCTGCTGCTCTCCACAAGTCCCTTCTTCCCGGGGGAATTAAAATAACTGCCGGCAAACTTCGCGGTGTAAAATCAGAGGGAATGCTTTGCTCTGTAAAGGAACTGGATATTACCGAGCATGACTATGATTATGCCTCAATTAAGCCCGCCGCTATTTTAGGAGATTATAAGGCAATAGACCCTGAAAAGCCCTCTATTGCTGCCGATATAAAGGCGGGGGACAAGATTTTCGGCACTGTTATAGCAGCGGAAGTTAAGAAGGTTGAAAATGCCGGATTTAAGCTCTGGAAGTGTACTCTTAATGTTGGCAATGGCAGTGTTGAAACTGTAAGCGATTGTCAGAATATCCATGAGGGTAATCTTGTGGCATATGACACGAAAAAAGATAACATTTGCTCTCTTGAGGACCTTCATGCAAAGCAGGAGGAGTTCCCTCACTGCATTTCTGACGGTATTTTTGTCCTGCATGAAAACGTAAAACCCGGTGATGATGTGGCAAAAATGCTGGGACGTGACGACCATGTGGTTGAATACGAGATAACCCCCAACCGCCCGGACTGCCTTAGTGTTTTAGGACTTGCACTGGAGGCTGCATGCACTTTTAATAAGGAACTAAAACTCCATGAACCTGTTGTAAAGGGTGGAGCAGGCGGCAATGTTAACGACATGGCCAAGGTTTATATTGAAAGTCCTGAGCTTTGCAAGCGTTACAGCGCAAGAATGGTAAAAAATGTTAAAATTGGCCCATCTCCTGCATGGATGCGTGAGCGTCTGCGCAATTCTGGTGTGCGGCCCATTAATAACATTGTTGATATTACAAACTATGTAATGCTGGAATACGGTCAGCCTATGCACGCTTTTGACTTTTCCTGTGTGGATGGGGGAGAAATCCACGTCCGCTGCGCAAGGGAGGGCGAGGTAATCAAAACTCTTGACGGTACTGAAAGAGCTCTCAGCACCTCAATGCTCTGCATTTGCGATAAAAACAAGCCTGTGGGCGTTGCCGGCGTAATGGGCGGGGAAAACAGCGAAATAGTTGGTGATACCGCCATGGTACTTTTTGAAAGTGCCAATTTTAACGGTACTTCCATTAGAAGAACCGCCAATGCTCTCGGTATGCGTACCGATGCATCTTCCCGTTTTGAGAAAGGCCTTGACGCTGAAAACACTATGAGAGCTCTTCAGCGTGCATGCGAACTTATTGAGCTTTTGGGTGCAGGTGAGGTTGTAGACGGGGTTATTGATGTCTATCCCGAAGGTTTTGAACGGACTGTTGTAAAGCTGGAGCCGGATAAGATAAATGCCCTTTTAGGCACTGATATTGACGAGCAGACCATGCGTGACATTCTGCTTAATCTGCGCTTTGAATTGGATGGAGACAATATCCTTGTGCCTTCATGGCGCTCTGACGTTGAGCACTACTCGGATATTGCTGAGGAAGTAGCAAGATTTTACGGTTATAATGAAATACCTACCCGCTTTACTGGGGCTATTTCCACCTGCGGAGGATTTACACCTGTTCAGAGCTGCGAGAGGAGAGTTGGAGAAATATGCCGCAGCATGGGTCTTGATGAAATTATAACTTACTCTTTCATAAGCCCTAGCTACTATGACAATATCCGTATGCCTGAGGATTCTCCTTTGAGAGACAGCCTGCGTATACTCAACCCTCTCGGCGAGGATACCTCTATAATGAGAACAACCGTCCTTCCCTCCATGCTGGAGATTCTCACAAGAAACTATAATTTCCGCAATAAATCTGCTGCTCTCTACGAGATAGGCAAAATATACCTTAAACGTCCGGACGGCCTTGCGGACGAGCCCAAGATAGTTTCTATCGGGGCATATGGTCCCGACATGAATTTCTATGTGCTGAAGGGCTGGGTGGAGGAGCTGATCGGCGGAATAGATAACGGCAGACTTCATTTCGAGGCTGAGAAAGAAAACCCATCATATCATCCCGGACGTTGCGCTAAGGTATGGGTAAATGATCAGTATATAGGTGTGCTGGGTCAGATACACCCGGAGGTTGCAAAAAATTACGGAGTGGATGCAGAGCTTTACTGTGCAGAACTCAGCTTTGACGCTATGTTTGCAGTTAAGGGCTGCGTTCCTGTTTATAAGCCTCTGCCTCGCTTCCCGTCTGTAACAAGAGATATTGCGGTTGTCTGCGACAGAGACGTTCCCGCAGGCGATATGATAGAATGCATTATGGAAAATTCCGGCTGCTATCTTAAAGACTGTTCAGTATTTGACGTATACACCGGTCACCATGTGGCTGAGGGCAAAAAGTCTGTGGCTTTTTCTCTTACCATGCGGGCAGATGATCAGACTCTTACCGATGAACACGCGGAAGAGACAGTAAAGAAGGCACTCAAGGCTTTGAAAGAAAACTTTAACGCTGAAATAAGATAAGCCTTAAAGTGTATTTATTAAGAAAAATTAATAAATTTATCATGTGTTTCGACTTTACATGAGCGTTTAATCTGGTATAATATGTATAAATAATAAAAGGGAGGGAACATCATGGAAGATGTAACAAGAAAATTTACAGCGCTTGACAGCAGGGCCGAAATGAGAGAAATATTGTCATCCGTGTATAACTCCCTCATGGTTAAAGGTTATAATCCTATAAACCAGATAGTGGGCTATATACTCTCTGAAGACCCGACATATATTACTAATTATAACAATGCCCGTACGCTTATAACCCGTCTGGATAGGGACGAGCTGCTGCAGGAGCTTCTTAGATCGTATCTGGATAAATAAAATATCATTTTAGGATAACCACCGGTTCAGCCGGTGGTTATTTTTGCAATATAATTATGACATATGAGGAAATTTTATCTGACCTTGAAAATTTAAACTGCGGTGTGATAAAATAAAGAAAAAATTACGAGGAAGAGCTATGGAAAACAGAGAAATAAATACATATCGTCTTGCGTCGGAATCGGAGCTTGACATAATAAAAACCTTTGAATGCGGCCAGTGTTTTCGCTGGAACAGGGACCAACAGGGGATTTACAGCGGCGTTGCTATGGGAAGAGCCGCAAGACTGTGGAGCGATGGTGGAGAGGTCTATATTTCTACGGATGCACCCTCTGCTGAAATGTGGCTGGATTACTTTGATCTAAGGCGTGACTACTCAGAAATGAGCCGATTTGACGGTGGGGAATATCTGGATAAATGCGTTGAGTACGGTATGGGCATTAGAATATTAAATCAGGAGCCTTGGGAGGCTTTATGTTCATTTATAATTTCACAGTGCAACAACATAACAAGAATAAAAGGAATTGTGGAAAAACTGTGTGAGCTTTTCGGGGATGAGATAGTCTTTGGGGGACAGAAATATTATAGTTTTCCAAAGCCTGAGCGTTTAGCTTCTCTCAGCTCCGATGATTTGGCGCCTCTTCGCTCAGGGTATAGAGCACCATACATAATAAAAGCGGCACAGGCAATAGTGAACGGAGATATAGATTTAGAGTCTCTTATCAACTGCTCATATAGTGAAGCTAAAAAAGCTCTGCTGTCACTGACGGGGGTTGGAGAAAAGGTTGCTAACTGCGTAGCCCTTTTCGGACTTCGGCATATGGAGGGTTTTCCCGTTGATGTTTGGATAAAACGGGCTTTGAAGGAAAATTTTCCTCCGGATTTTAAGCCTGAAAGCCTTGGAGAATATGCGGGACTTGCTCAGCAGTATATTTTTTACTATGCAAGAGAAAATAAAGAACATGCAGCGGCAAAAGTTTAAAAATTTAACAGAAATAAACTCCGGAAAACAAGAAATTTTAAGTAAATTGATTGTTGACTTTTGGTGTAAATCTGATAGAATAGAAAAAATAAAAATTTCCTCGGCGAGATTTTCCGCCGGGGCATTTTTCAAATGAAATGAAAAGGGGTTTTAAGATGGATCTTGATAAGCTGTATTCTGAACGCTTTATAGGTGAAGGCCTCACCTTTGATGATGTGCTGTTGGTTCCCGCAGAGAGTAATGTTTTGCCGGCAGATGTAGACCTCAGTACCAATCTGACTAAAAAAATTAAGCTCAATATACCTGTTATGAGTGCCGCTATGGATACCGTCACCGAATACCGGATGGCTATTGCCATTGCCCGTGAGGGTGGTATCGGAGTAATTCATAAAAATATGGATATTGATTCTCAGGCAGAGCAGGTGGATTTGGTAAAACGTTCTGAAAACGGAGTTATCACAAAGCCCTTTTTCCTTAAAGCAGGTCACAGCCTCGGTGATGCCGATGCACTGATGGCCAAGTTCCGTATCTCCGGTGTGCCAATAGTTGACGATGAGGGTAAACTGGTTGGTATTATTACAAACCGGGATATGAAATTTGAAACCGATATGAGCCGCCGCATTGATGAGGTTATGACAAAAGATGGACTTGTAACCGGCAAAGTAGGAACTACTCTGGAGGAGGCAAAGAGAATACTCCAGAAGCACAGAATTGAAAAACTTCCTATTGTTGACGATGCTTACAAACTCTGCGGTCTTATTACCATAAAAGACATTGAAAAAGTTATAAAATACCCCAACTCTGCAAAGGATGCAGAGGGCAGACTGCTGTGCGCCGCCGCTATCGGCGCAACAAAGGACGTTCTGGACAGAGCAGGGGCACTTATAAGTGCCGGAGCAGACGTACTGGTTCTTGACTCAGCTCACGGTCACTCTGCAAATATTATGCGTTCCGTTTCCCTTGTTAAAGAGAAGTTCCCAGATATTCAGCTTATCGCAGGCAACGTTGCAACCCCCGAAGCTACCGAGGCTCTTATTAAAGCCGGTGCTGACTGCGTAAAGGTTGGCATAGGCCCCGGTGCTATCTGCACAACCAGAGTTGTAGCAGGTATAGGAGTTCCCCAGATTACAGCTGTTCTGCAGTGTGCTGCTATGGGTGATAAGTATGGTGTGCCTGTAATCGCAGACGGCGGAATTAAATATTCCGGAGATATTGTTAAGGCTATTGCAGCAGGTGCAGGTGTTGTTATGATGGGCTCCATGCTTGCAGGATGTGAAGAAGCTCCCGGTGACACTGAGGTATATCAGGGACGTCAGTTCAAGGTATATCGCGGCATGGGCAGCCTTGGCGCAATGCAGAAAGGTTCCAAGGACAGATACTTCCAGGAGAGCAACAAGAAGCTTGTTCCCGAAGGCGTTGAAGGCAGAGTTCCTTTCCGTGGCCCTGCTTCCGAGACTGTGTACCAGATGATGGGCGGCCTGAGAGCCGGTATGGGTTACTGCGGCGCTCCCACTATCAACGATCTGCGCACCAAGAGCAAGTTCGTTCGCATAACCGGTGCAGGCCTTAAAGAGAGCCACCCCCACGATATTTACATCACCAAGGAAGCTCCCAACTACTCCAGCAATTTGTAATTTAATAGCTAAAATAAAATCCTCAAAGCTTTTTGCTTTGAGGATTTTTGCTTACCAGCCTAAGACCCAGAAGTGGGTGATGCCGAAAGCTTCTCTTATAAAATAGTTAAGGGTTAAAACGGGGTTATCGAAATGTCCTGCCACTCCGGCGGCATCAACGCCTATGGAGCGGGACATACATTTTGCTCTGAAAAGGTGGTAGGGGCTGGAGAGAATGGCAACGCTGTCCTGTGGTGAATCCCCGCGGTCGGTAATTATCTCATAGGAAAACATGAGATTTTCCTTTGTGGAAGTGGCTCTGTCCTCCATGATTATTCTCTCTGGAGCTATGCCGCGACCGGTTAAATACTCGAACATGGCCTGAGCCTCGGACTTGTTTTCACCCTTACCCTTACCGCCTGAAACTATTGCAACGGAGTCCGGATATTTTTCCAGATACTCATATGCTCCGTCCAGCCTGTGCACTAGAGCGGGGGAGGGGTTGTCACCGTGAACGGCGGCACCTAAAACTATAAGGTAGTCACGCTGAGGGTTTGAATCGGTTCTGGCATTTTTGATTATTGGTATTTCTACTATAATAAAATAGATAAGACCTATGCACACCAGAACCAGAGTAATTCTCCACAGCACTTTTCCGAAAAAGCGGTGGGCTACAATCAGCGCTGCAAAAAATGTAAGGGTGTAGGCTATATATGAGTAGCCTCTGAGAGCAAACTTAAAGAACAGCGCAAGCACCACCAGAATAACTGTCACAACGCTCCAGCCGGGAATTTTCTTTAAAAAACTCATCCTTCAAGGGCCTCCCATTTTTCGTAAAGCTCCATAAGCTCATCGTTGAGAGCTTCTTTCTGAGACTCAATTTCCATAAGCTTCTGGTAGTCGGCGGCAAATTCTTCTTCCTGCTGCTCAAGCTCTGCTATTTTAGCTTCATACTTTTCAATATCACGTTCAAGCTTGGCAAGCTGTCTGTCGGTTCGGGGAGCTTTGGGCTTTTTTTCTTCCTTTTTCTTTTTTACCTCTTTTTCTGCATGTTCAAATACCGACTGCCGTTCACACCAAGAGCAGAAATCTTTGTAACCGCCACGAAAATCCGTTATTTTTCCGTTACTTAGATACCATATTCGCTGGGCAAATTTTTCTATAAAATATCTGTCGTGGGAGACAAAAAGCAAAGTCTCCGTATAGTCGGAGAGAGCGTCTTCCATCCATTCTCTGGAACTTATGTCCAGATGGTTAGTAGGTTCGTCTAAAATAAGGAAGTTAATATCGCTGCCCATCAGCATACAAAGCCTTAAACGACTCTTTTCTCCGCCTGAGAGCCCACCCACCGGCGTAAGGACGTCTTCACCTCTAAAGCCGAATGCGGCAAGCCGGTCTCTGGCTTCCTGGGGCTGACATTTGCAGTCGTACAGCATTGTATCAAGTGCTGAGCGGCTCTCATCACTAAATTTTACAATCTGCGGAAGATAGGCGACCCGTACTGAGGGACCGTGATATAAATAGCCTTCATCCGGCTTTTCTTCATTCATAATAAGCTTTATAAGAGTGGATTTTCCTGTTCCGTTATCTCCGATTAAAGCTATTCGTTCACCTCCGGTGACGGTGAGATTTAAATCCTTAAAAAGCTGCTTATGGTCGAAAGACTTTGAGAGACCGTCAGTAACCACAACCTCATCGCCTGAAAATTCACGCTGTTTAAACTTAACTTTAAGTTTCTTTTCCTCGTGAGGACGTTCGCTGCTGCCTAACTTTTCTATGCGTTTTTCCATTGAAAACGCCCGTTTGTGCAGCTTATCATTACCCATAAAGGCCCATAGATGCATTTGCTCCGCGGCTTTTGTGAGCTGAGCTATTTTTGCCTGATCCTTTTCATATTTTTTGAGTTTTTCTTCAAAGCGCTGCTGCCGCTCCTGCACATAGAAACTGTAATTTCCACTGTAAAGTTCGGCTTTACCGTCGTTTATCTCTATACTGCGCTCCACAACGGTATCAAGAAAATAGCGGTCATGGCTTATGGTGAGAACAGTGCCTTTAAAATGGAGCAGATAATCTTCAAGCCACTCAGTAGCCTTTAAGTCAAGGTGATTGGTAGGCTCGTCAAGCAGAAGAATATCGGTGTCTTCAAGTATAAGTCTTGCCAGATTGACCCTTGTTTTTTCGCCCCCTGAGAGACTGTCAAAACTCTGCTCCCGCATTGCGTCAGTTATGAGAAGGCCGTTTGCAACACGGTTGCGGTTAACGTCCATTTCGTAGCCGCCCAAACGGCGGAAGTCCTCGCTCAGCCTGTCAAAATCTCGGAGAAGAGCGGGAGACTGCTCAAATTCCAAACGTTCCGTTAACTCATCAAGTTTTCTGCTGATAGTATATAAGTGCCTGTGTGCATCCTTTAATACGTCCTCTGTTGTCCAGTCTGCCGGGTAATGGGGAATCTGTGATATAAGGCCTATACGCTTTCCGGGGGATACCATAACTTCACCCTCGTCATACGGCAGTTCTCCTATCAGAATTTTAAAAAGAGTCGTTTTTCCGCAGCCGTTGTGGCCTAAAATACCTACACGTTCACCGGAATTTACGGTGAAGGATAGACCGTCCAATACATTTTTACCAAGCTCATAGGATTTAACCAGAGAGCTTACAGAAATATCTATCATTTTATCTCCTTATCTGTTTACAGCCGCCTGAAGTAATGTATTAGCAAGTACACCTGCTGAACCAAGACCGCTGCCGCCCTGCTCTATAAGTACTACAAAGGCGTATGGATGTTCTTCGTCATCCAGAAATCCGGTGAACCATGCGTGAGAGCTGCCGTCACCAAGCTCAGCCGTGCCTGTTTTAGCGCAGACATTCAGGCCGGGAAAATTGTTTTCTCCATCATAATGAGCCACTACATTGTAACTCATCATCTGCTTTAATTTATCGGCGGTATCGGCCTCAATCAGTCTTGTGGTTTTGGCAGGACTGTCTGTTTTTACAAGGTTTGGCTCATATAATACTCCTCCGTTTCCTATTGCGGAAACAAAACGGAGCAGAGAGTATGGGCACACAAGATCTGTTGACTGACCTATGCCTGCCCAGGCAAGCTCAGGGTCTCCTACAAATTCAGTAGGAAAACTTCCTTTAGCAGTGGTAATTCCGTTTACTTTGTGATTATCCATAAAGCCGTATTCCACGGCGTACCTTTCCAGAGTATCCTGCCCAAGCATTACAGCTATCTGAGCAAATGCCACGTTGCAGGAATTGGCCAGAGCCTGTTCAAAGCTTTGAGAATAGTGAGTTCCCGAACATGTTATTTCTATTCCTGCTATCTTGTGTACCCCCTCACAGTAGAAAGTGCGGTCAAAAATATCGGGAATATTTTCTATTGCCGCCGCAGTTGTAATAAGCTTGAACACGGAACCGGGGACAAAAGCGGCAGAGAGACAGCGATTAATATATGCACCTTCTGCCGGTTCTGCATTTTCGTCTGCCGGGTCAAGAGCGGGAGTGGACATAAGGGCAAGAATTTCTCCGGTTTTATAGTTGGAGAGAAGAACAGCGCCTTTTCTATCACCCATAGCCTCATAAGCTACGTTATTAAGCTCAGAATCTATGTTTAAAGTCATTGTATGGCTGTTGGATTTAGTGGTTCCGCGGAGGAGACTGTAATCATAAGAGCCGCTTTGAAAATTACGGAGAACACCGCTTCCGGTTCTGCCCCAGTAGTCTCCGGTGGTATGATAGTTTGCCTTTCTTGTAAGTTCGTCCTGAGCAAAAAGTTTCTCATCCGGAGAAAATGATGCCAGAACAACCCCATTTCTGTCCAGCAACTCACCGCTTGAGTCGGAATTGGTACCGGCAAAGTAAAGAGCCCACTCTTCACCGTGCTGAACGTATCTGACGATATATAAGCCCATGCCGAAAATAACAAGAGCGGCAATCAGAAGAAGAGAAAAAGCCCGGTTAGTGATTTTTTTCATCAGCTCCATGCCCCCTCTTCGTCATCATCGTCCTCATTTTCATAATAATCAAATTCATCTAAAGTTGCACTATCCTTAAAACCCTCGTTTCCGCTTTTATAATAATCACATTCAGCTCCGTTGTTGCTTTTACCTAAGATATTATCATCTAAATCATCATCTTCAAATTCTTCGTCACTATATAAGTAGTCGTCCTGACGGCCATAATAGGAATTGTCGTCGGTCTCTGCCATAGATTTTAAGCGTTTTCCGGGTCTTACAGCAAAACTGGCGCTCTTTCGGTTGTCTGAGCTTTTCAAAAATGCCATAAGCATCCAACATGAAATGAGGGAAGAACCGCCGCGGGAAACAAATGGGAAGGTAACACCTGTAAACGGCAGCAGATCAAGAGAGCCGAAAACGTTTAGAGCCAGTTGGGTTAAAAGCATACTCATTGCAGCGCAGGAAGCAATGGCGTAATATGCAGAACGACCCTGCTTTGCACTCCTTACTGCAAAGAATGCCATAGCTAAAATGGCCAGCACCATACAAACGGCAATAATAAGGCCAAGTTCTTCACACACCATGGCAAAAACCATGTCGGTATTGGCTGCAAATATATCTTTAAGCCAGCCTTCGCCTGCACCTTTCCCTAAAAGACCGCCGGATGCGGCGGCAGACATGGCTCTTGTCTGCTGATAGCCTGCGTTATATACATCTTCCCATGCGTGACCCCAGGTGTTAAAACGCTGGGCAATATAGGGCTTTACCATAACTGCCAGAAATCCTGCAAGGCCCGCTCCTGAAACCGCCAGAAAAACTGTGGCAATAGAGCCGGAGCGCATAAAGGATATAACCAGAAACCCTACAAAAAATATTAATGCTGTACCAAAGTCACCAATCAGCGCAAGGGCTACAACGCAAAGGGCGGAAAAAACAATAAAACTGAAAAGGTTTTTCTTTCTGTACAGCAAATCCAGAGTAGAAGCGCCTACATATATATAAGCGCATTTAATAAGTTCAGAGGGCTGAAAAGAATAACCGCCGAATTCCAGCCAGTTTTTTGCACCGAATACAGCTTCACTAAATATTACGTTTACAGCCAGAAGCAGTATAGCCAGAGTGCCTACAGGTATACGCACGGAGATAGTTCTTTTTAGATTTCTAAGCCACCAACCGCTGAGAAGGAAGAGCAGAACACTTACAATAGTCAAAAGCATTTGCTTATACATGTCCTCAGGCGTAGATGAAGCGGCAACGGACATACCAAGGGTGCTGAGATAAAAAGCCAGTATTTCAATCTCAAAGCCGCTTCTGTTTATAATTCTCATGGAATTATAGCATGTCCACTGCAAAATAATAAGTGTGACAAAGCCCAAAGAAATTGGGGCTAAGTTACCGGGTGCGGCGGAAATTGCGTGCTGTAAAAGCAGAAAAAGCTGAAAAACTGTCAGCTCTAAAAGTGTCAGAGAGGGAGAAACATTTTTCCCGGCAAAACTCCGGGCGGCCTCCAGGGCATTTCGCTGATCTTTCCCTATATCAAGAAAGCGAAGGCAGCTGCCGCCTAAGTTTATAACATCACCGTGGCTTAATTCTATGCCGTTAACACCGGCTTTTTCGCCGTTTACCCATACACCTCCTCTGGAAAAAATGTCGTAAATTTTCCAGATTCCTTTGTCGTTTCTGCTTAAAACCGCATGAACTCGACTGATACCCGCACCGAATAATCGTATGTCAGCACCGGTGGAGCGACCGATAATATTTTCCCAATGATTTACGGGCAGGGTTTTATCTCCCGCTCTTATATATCCCCATGTCTCCAATTCATAACGTTCAGAGAGCATAGACCGAATACAGCGGGCAAGTATACTTATAGAAGTGCATATGAGCACGAATTTTGAAATTGTCATCAGATACGGTATTATAGCTTCCAAACTTCGGCCTCCTAAAAATACGACAGTCTTATGCATGAAATTTACTTTATAAAAAAATAAACTTGTTATCTTATCATTTTTGGTTATTATAGCATAAAACGCAAATCATAATCAATAATGTATACAGTTGACAACTGCGCAAAGCTAAACTAAAATAAAGCTATGAAGAATAATAAGACGAAAATTATAATAATTGCATTATCAGCTTTCTGTATTTTGTGTGCGGCATTATTTTTCCTGCTGAAAAATATGCCCTCAGGTTCAATAGCTGTTATCTCAGTAAACGGAGAAGAATATGAAAGGATAGACCTACAAAGCGTTCAGGAACCATACGATATTGAGATAAAAACAAAATACGGTACCAACATAGTACACGTTGAACCCGGTGCTATTTCTATCACCTCTGCAAGCTGTCCCGATAAGGTGTGCGTAAAGCAGGGGAGAATGACAGGCGGCGGAATTCCCATTGTTTGTATGCCGAACAGACTTGTAATAAGTATTGAAGGGAGCGGGATAGATGGGTAGGACTAAAAAGCTTACGTTTATGGCGGTACTTACAGCACTTGCTCTGGGCATATTCATTCTTGAGGCACAAATACCGCCCATTGTGCCGATACCCGGAATAAAGCTGGGGCTTGCAAATATTATAACCCTTGCGGCAATGCTTTTGCTGGGCAAAAAAGAGGCCGGCGCTATTTTGCTTGTCCGTGTGATAATGGGGTCTATGTTTGCCGGAGGCCCTGCCAGCTTTTTATACAGCGCTGCGGGAGCGCTTTTTTCCTACATAGCTATGTGCATTTTGGTGTCCGTAATTCCGGAAAATCATCTCTGGCTTACAAGTGCCATAGCCGCTCTTTGCCATAATGCCGGACAGCTTACCGTATGTGCCCTTATAGTTAAGACCCCACAGATATGGGTATATGCTCCTCTGCTGTCAATATCCGGCATAATAACAGGAGTTTTTACAGGAATTTCAGCAAAATATCTTGTGAGGGCGCTGAGAAAAAACAAGTGAGTCTATTTGACTAAAGATAATGAAAATGGTATAATAAAAGACAGGATATTTATTAGAGGCAGAGTTATGCCTCCGTTTATACTATATCTTATACCATATAATAACAGAATTTGAAAGGTAGAGAGTTCAATGAGCGAATGTACACATGACTGCTCCAGCTGCGGGGCTAATAATTGCTCAGAGCGTGAGGCAGAGAGCCTTGTTAAAAAGCTGCATGAAGGCTCCAGCGTGAAGAAGGTAATTGCTGTTGTGAGCGGCAAGGGTGGCGTTGGAAAATCCCTTGTAACAAGTATGCTTGCCTCAGAGATGCAAAGAAGGGGACATAGCTGTGCTGTACTGGACGCAGATATTACAGGCCCTTCGATACCCAAATCATTTGGCGTTACCCGCCACGCAACCGGTACTGATGAATACATTATTCCTGTTACCACCGATAGCGGCATACAGCTTATGTCTATTAACCTTATTCTTGAAAACGAGACTGAGCCTGTTGTGTGGAGAGGCCCTGTAATTGCCGGAGCTGTTACCCAGTTCTGGACTGATGTTCTCTGGAACGATGTAGACTACATGTTCGTGGATATGCCTCCCGGAACCGGTGATGTTCCGCTTACAGTTTTTCAGTCTTTGCCTGTTGACGGTATTGTTATTGTAACGTCTCCTCAGGAATTGGTCAGCATGATAGTTTCTAAGGCCGTGAATATGGCTAACATGATGAATGTACCCGTTCTCGGAATTGTTGAAAACATGTCCTACTTCCAGTGCCCGGACTGTGGCAAGCGCCATGATATTTTTGGCGAAAGCAAGGTGGAGCAGGTTGCCGAGTCATTCGGTATAGAGAAGTATGCAAGACTTCCCATCGACCCCCGGATTGCCGCTATGGTAGATGCCGGTAAGGTGGAGCAGGTTAGCGGAGAGTATATTGCCGACCTTGCAAGCTACATTACCGAAAAGGTAAAATAATTTTAAATCCGCATTATGCGGGGAAAAGGAAAATCTATGAAAGTTGCTGTTGCGTACAATAACGGCGAGATAGCCGAAAATTTTGGAAGCTGCTCCGTTTTTGCAAGCTATGATTACACCGGAGAATATGTGAACGAGCGTGAAAAGGCTCTTCTTGAGTGCGAGCCTATGGCTCAGCCTCATCAGGTTGCAGAGCTTCTTACCGAGAATAAGGTGGAAGCAATCATTTGCGGAAATATCTCTTCCGACGCTAAGAACATTCTTTTGAGCCGTGGTGTAATACCAATATCAGGATTTTGCGGTGATGCAGATACTGCCGCCGACATGCTGGTAACAGGCCAGCTTCCTATGGACGACGGTGCTTCCGGCGGATGCTCCGGATGCTGCGGTTCCTGCGGCGGCTGCGGTGGGGAGGAAGGCTCCTGCGGCAGCGGGGGCGACGCATGCAGTTTATGAGTTAAAATTACAGCATAAATAATAGTTTAAAAGCATGGTGAAATGAACATGTCCGCATTTACCGGATCTGTTCAAAGCACCATGCTTTTTTATACCTTATCTTTCACTATGGGCAAACTGAATTCAGCGGCAAAATGGTCTTCATCCTTGTTTATGATGAAGTTTCCGCCCATGTGCTCCATAATCTTCTGACATGTTCTGATGCCTAATTTGGTGCTTTCAACACGGTTCTTAGCTTTTTCAACGGAGTTTGAAAAGCAGACAGATACAGTGTCATTTTCCATAATAGCCATTAAAACGACACTGCGGCTGCGATCTGCATATTTCTTAATGTTGGAGATAAGATTGCTCACCACCCGCTTTAGATACATAGCGTCAGCACGGACTAAACATTCATCATCAAAACGTACATGGTTTACCTTAAACCCAATATCCATAAGCTCGTATTCAGACTCGGTCAAAAGCTGCTCAATGAGAAAGTTTGCCTCAAATGTTTCAATATTCATGTCCACATGAGCCTTACCGAAAACAAGAAAGTATTTAAACAGCTCATCGGTAAGTTCCTTGAGTTCTGCGGCCTTCCCACAGGCTGAAGAACAGAATTGACGGCAACGTTCAACATCTTTAAAATCACTGCTGCTCAGAAGTTCAAGATAACCTATGAGAGAAGTCATAGGGGTTCGTATATCGTGAGAAATAGCGGTTATAAGTTCGCTGTTGGCCTCCCATGCCTTCCGTTCATTACCCATACGCTCTATAACTGAGGAGCGCATGTTGTCAACCTCTTTTGCAAGCATAGTAAGCTCGTCATTTCCCGTAAGGCTTATCGGCCTTTCTAAATCACCTTCGCCTATCTCCACAGCCTCTTTTGAAAGCTGGACTATTCTGTCGCTGAGTCTTCGTATATACATTAACAGTATAGAGAAAAAGCAAATAACACTCAGTGTAACTGCAAGGGTTATAATAAGGTTTTCTTCCTTTTTCTGGGTATAGTCGCCGATTGCGACATTGTACACTCCGTCGGAAAAGCGCATGGGGTATAGCTTTCCGAATTCAACAGCGTACTGAAGAACCTGATATGTCTGCATATTTGAAGATGACTGAGCTTCGCCTCTGGCGGCACGCAATATAAGATCTCCGTTTTTATTGTATATAAGAATGGTAATGAAATTGTTGCTTCCGGTAAAGTTGGCAAGGGCAGCAGAATCCTGCCCGCTTATATCGTTCAAGACTACATAGTTATTAAGGTCGGAGTATATTTCCGCTTTTCTGGAAGCAACATTGTCAGGGCTCATATAGATTTTTTCGATGGCCAGTTTACCTATACTTGTTATGCTGAAATATAAGGCAAAGGAGAGGGCTAAAGAAAAAAGAATAGTGTAGACCATTGTGGCATTAAGAGAATGTGAGTGCTTAAAAAGCTTAGTCAATTTGGTATCCCTTTCCCCAAACCGTACGGAGAATTTTCGGGTTTGACGGGTCGGCCTCAATTTTCCGGCGAAGGTTCAGAATGTGGACCATTACAGTACTACCGGAGCCGGGGAGATATACCTCTTCCCAGACTGCCTCATATATCTGTTTTGCATTAAGCGTTGTACCACGGTTTTTAATCATATATTCAAGAATGGCATGTTCTTTATCCGTCAGGTCAAGCAGAACACCGGCGTTAGTAACCGTGTGATTGCCAAAATCCACACACAATTCTCCAAGCTCTACTACTTCCTCCGGCTTTCCTCTGTATTCCATATAACGGCGAAGCAAAGAACTGACTTTAGCTAAAAGTTCCGCCTGTGAAAACGGCTTGGAGAGAAAATCATCTCCTCCGCTTGAATATGCGGATATTCTGTCTTCCTCCGCACTTTTGGCGGTGAGAAAGAGAACAGGGGCTTTTGAGTATTTTCTTATTTCAACACAGGCCTCAATACCGGACATTCCGGGCATCATAACATCTAATATTATTAAATCTACTCCCGGATTCTCCTTTATAAAGTCAACCGCAGCAACACCGTTCTCTGCTTCGGAGAGACTGTAAGTAGGCTTCAAGAGAAGAGATAAAACTTTTCGTATATCTGGATCATCATCTACAATAAGAATGTGAGCAAGCGATGCCATCAGACCACCTCCATATTATTCATTTTAACACAAAATTTCAGTTAAACAATTTTTTTCCTTTAAAATTAAGAAAATTTAAGAAATGTGTACAAAATTTTAGGTAAATCTTAAGAAAATTTAAGACACAGGGAGAAAAAACTGTGGTACAATACTGCTATCGTTAATAGAAACTGACTTCAGGAGGAGTAAATGAAAAACAACTTAAAGAATCTGCTTTGCCTTGTGCTTGCACTATGCATGGCTTTGAGCCTTGCAGCCTGCGGCGGAAAAGACAATGAGGAAAAGCAGCCCGGTAAACCCGGAAACGAAGACGCTGCGGCACACCCGGACTATGTGTACACCGCAAAGTTTTTACCCATTAGCAAAGATGAAAACAATTATATAAGATTTCTTAATGTAACTGATGATGGAATTTATTGTACCACTGATCGCAAGGTCGGGACAGAGGTTCCGGAAGGCGCTAAGGTGGAGTATGAAGGACAGTACGATGTTTATAAAACTTTCCTCTGTCTCATGAGTTCTGACGGAAAGCTTACAGATCTTGCCGGATACGAGCCTCTGCTTCCTGAAGATGCAGGAGACAGAAAGAATTTTAACTCCAACTCCAGCATAATGGCTTTAATCCCCAGAGCGGACGGAACACTTATGAGCCTGGAAAACAGCTACTCATCATGGTTTGAAGGCCCCGATGACATCACTCCCGATAATGACTCATACTGGGACTACTATAAATATGAGGAGAACTATTTTATCCGTGTTCTCGATAAAGAGGGCAATGAGCAAAGCTCTACTAAGATTGAAGTGGATGAGAATACCTACATAAACGCACAGGCTGTGGGTATAGATAAAGACGGAAATTCTGTTTTCAGCGCTGATACCAAAATTGTGGCAGTTGCGCCTGACGGCAGTACCGTGTATACGATAGAGGTTGAAAACTATATTGACAGGCTTCTGGATCTGGGTGATGGTAAAATTTACGTCTCTTACTGGGGAGAAGAAGGCCCTGCTCTCAGTGAGCTTGATACCGTAAACAAAAAACTGGGAGAACCTATTGCGCTTCCTAACGGAGCCTATGACCTTTATCCCGGCGGAGAGTACGACATTTGCTACACAAACGGGCTTTACCTCTATGGCTTAAATCTGGGCGAGGAGCCTGTAAAACTCCTCAACTGGCTGGATGCTGATGTAAACTCCAATGATGTGAGATATTTCAGTATTAGACCTGATGGCTCTGTAATTGGCCTTTGCAGTACATGGGACAGAGAGAATGAACAAAACAGCTATGAGCTGCTCACAATGACAAAGCAGCCCTATGATGCTGTTCCTCATAAGGAAGAGCTGACCCTCTCGGTATTGTACCTTGACCAGCAAGTGAAAGAACAGATAATAAAGTATAATCGCAGCAGCGATAAATACAGAGTTGTTGTAAAAGATTACTCTGAATATAATACTGAGGACGATTGGTCAGCAGGTCAGACAAAGCTTATTACTGAGATAATGTCCGGTGAACTGCCCGATATACTCAGCGTGAGCGGTCTGCCTTACAATCAGCTGGCAGCAAAGGGCCTTATAGAAGATATTTATCCCTTCATAGATGCAGACAGTGAACTCAAGCGTGAAGATTTCCACCAGAACCTGCTTAAGGCTTTTGAAGTGGACGGAAAACTCTGTCAGGTTGTTCCCAGCTTCAATATTGTAACTGCTGTTGGTGCAGACAGCGTTGTTGGGGAATATGATAAGTGGACTTATAATGAGTTTAAAGATGCACTTTCCAAAATGCCTGAGGGCTGCATGCCTTTCGGCCCATATATGAACAGAGCTTCTGTACTTCAGATAACACTTGCTATGGATATAAACCTCTATGCAGACTGGACTACCGGCAAGTGCAGTTTTGACAGCCCTGAGTTTACGGAGCTTCTGAATTTTGCAAAGAGCTTCCCCGAGACTGTTGACTTTGAAAACGGACCTACCGAGAGCGAAAGCGAGCTTATTAAGAGTGGTATGATAATGCTTAAGCCTACGGTGGTAGGCGATTTTGAATCAATTCAGTATGATTCATTCTACTTCGGCGGCAACGCAAAATATATTGGTATCCCCAGTGCAGGCGGCGGCGGAAGTGCTTTCTCAGCAGATTCCGGCTATGCCATTACCAAGAATTGTTCCAACAAGGAAGCGGCATGGGATTTCCTGCGCACAATTCTTACCGAAAAGTATCAGAATAACCTTTGGTGGGGCTTGCCCACAAATGTCCATGCCTTTGACGCAAAGCTTAAAAAGGCTATGACTCCTGAGTATGAAAAGGATGCCGACGGCAACTACGTTCTGGACGAGGAAGGCAATAAGATAGAAGTAAGCTACGGTTCCATGATTGACGAAGCCGGCAACGAGTATAAAATTCATGCCATTACTGAGGAGCAGGCAGCCAATATTCGCAGTCTTATGGACAACACAACTAAGCTTATGGACGAAAGCTCCAAATTGAGTGAGATTGTTGTAGAGAATGCTGAGGCATTTTTCTCCGGTCAGAAGAGCGCTGAGGAAGTAGCAAAGCTAATTCAGAGCAAGGCAAATATATATATTAACGAGCAGCGATAAGCTCGAAATTCACTCCGGCTGTGAACGGGCATTGCCCGTTCACAGTTTTGGCAAAGAGGCTGAGACATCGGCCTTTTTGCCAAAACTTATCGGAAAGCAGAATAAAATATTACTTAACGGCAGACAAAAAGCGTTTTAGTCTGGCTTGGCTTTGCTGTTATCTTTTAAGCGTGAAAGGTAATAAAACTTAAACAAAATTTTAGTATATACCGTAAAAATTTATAAGTTCTAAAAACCGAATTATCAATATTTTAAGAGAGATTGTAAATTAGCAGATAACAACTGCTTTAAAATAATGTAATCCACAGAAAAAGATAAGGAGGCAGACATGAAAAACACGATTAAAAGAACATTGACTTTCCTTTTGGCTATGACTCTGTTACTGAGCCTTGCTGCCTGCGGAAAGAAACCTGTGGAAAATCCCGCAGACAACCCTGTTTCGCCTGATTTTAAAGGTACACCTGAAGCTGAGGACACCAACCACCCGGATTTTGTTTATACCTCAGAATTTCACCCCATTAAGGACAGCGCACAGTACGGTATGAGAGCTTTAAACTTTACTGAAGACGGCGTGTTCTGCGTGGGACATGAACCTTTGCCGGACGGAACACCGGCAAATTACTGCGGACTGGACAGCACAGCTGCTGTACTTGCGTTTATTGATTACAGCGGAAATATGAAAATACTCAGTGACTACGCACCTATGGAAAATACTGAGGGCACAGACATGCCGGACTACACATGCAGCACAAACCTGTCCCCGATCTGCCCTCTCCCTGACGGAACATATGTATTTCTTGAAAATCAGTATTACGGTTACTATACAGGGCCGGAAGGCGTAGACAGGGATAGCGACTGGGAAAGCTACTATAATAATTACGTCAGCGTTGACAAGTACTTTTACAGACATATAGACATTAACGGCAAGGATCTTGGCAGCTGCGAGGTTAACTCAGAGGACAAATATATAGCCCTGTATCAGGTGGCTGCCGATGAAAACGGCAACATTATCTATAACGGTGACAGCCTGATAGGTATGATTTCCCCAGACGGAAATATGAGTACAATAGTTGAAACCGACAGCTATTTTGCAGGCATTGTCACCATGCCCGATGGAAGCATTATGGTAAATGTTATGGATAGCACCTGCGGTGCCGGTACATATAAGAAGCTGGATGTTGCTAACGGCAGTCTGGGTGAAGAGATACCGATGCCATCCAATAACTTCTATAATCCTCTGCCGGGCGGCGGTGAATATGATTTTTATTTTGACAACGGTTCCGGATTCTATGGTTTTAAGCTTGGTAGCGAAGCTCCGGAGCGCATTTTCAACTGGATAGACTGTGACATCTCAAGCTCTATGGGCGGAAAGAATATGTATGTAAGAGAAAACGGCGACATTGTTGTTTTTACCTCTCAGTACTGTACAGACAAGCCGGTGGATAATGAGCTTATTGTTATAAATAAAAAAGCATGGGATGAGGTTCCCCATAAGCAGATCCTGAGTCTTGGCACATTAAATCTGGATTATCAGCTTGAAGATGCCATACTGAAATTTAACAGGAACAATGATAAATACAGAATTGAGGTAGTAAACTATACATCAGCAGAAGATTACGCAAACATGTGCAATCCCTCTGCCGTTGATTTCTATGAGCAGGGCAGAACAAAATTCCTTACCGCGATTGTGGCGGGCGATACACCGGATATAATCTGCCTTAATTCAATGCCGTTTAAGCAGCTTGCAGCCAAGGGAATACTTGAGGATATGAATCCATGGCTGGAAAAGGACGGAGAATTCAGTAAAGAAGATATAGTGCCGAGTGCTTTGAATGCTATGGAAATTAACGGAAAGCTTTATCGCATATTTCCACAATTTATTATTAAAACAGCTATCGGGGCCACTTCTGTTGTAGGTCAGGAGCAAGGCTGGGGCTATGGGAAGTTCATTGAGACTCTGGCCGGAATGCCCGAAGGCTGTAAGCCAATAGAGTGGCACATTGACAGAGACCAAGTTCTATCTCTTGCCATGGATCTCGATATGGACAGCTATGTGAACTGGGAGACGGGCGAATGCAATTTTGAAAGACCGGAATTTGCAGAATTTCTGGAGTATCTGAAGCTTTTCCCCACTGTGGAAGAAATGCAGCAGCATGAGTACAACCCGGAGGATGAAAAGGCGTTTTCCCGAGGAATGCAGCTTCTTGCAAATGCAAGTATTTCATCTGTAAATGATTTTAAGATTGCCGATTTCAGACGCAGCGTGGATGCACAGGAAATAAGTTATATAGGCTATCCGAACCTTAGCGGAAACGGCACAGTTATGCGTGTGAGCAGCGGCCTTGCTATGACCCAAAACTGCCGTGATAAAGAGGGGGCATGGGAGTTTATAAGAACTTTACTCAGTGAAAATTTCCAGAAGGACGCATGGGGACTTCCCACAAATGTAAAAGTTCTGAATGCTCAGATAGAAGAAGCCATGGAGCCTGTCTATAAAAAAGATGAAAACGGTGAGTTCATTCTGGACGAGAACGGAGAGAAGATAAAGGATGCATCTGATGTCTACTTTACTCCTGATTGTTCTCAGATACCCGTATATGAGATGACGGAAGAACAAGCTGCACTTCTCCGCACACTTATCGACAGGGGCGGAATTGTAGAGGAAGATAACAGCGCAATAGTTAAAATAGTAAGTGAAGAGATACAGCCTTACTTTGCCGGTCAGAAAAGCGCCGAAGATGTAGCGAAAATTATCCAGAGCAAAGTTAATATCTATGTAAACGAGCAGAAATAATGGAAAAACCATCGGGCGGGAAAACTCCCGCCCTTTTTTATGCAGGTAAATTATTAAGAAATATTAATTTTACCAGATATAGGCTGCCACTTATTGCAACCTAATGTAATTTGTAGTAAAATAGCCACAACATGACACAATATATTATGAGATGGTAATTAATATGGAAAAGGGAAAAAAAACAAGGGACAGATTGAAAGATATAGGCAAAAGCCTGTGCTTTCTATCTCCCAGCTTATTGGGTGTTGCTGTTTTCTTCATAGTACCGTTTGGAGTGGTGGTGTACTACTCTCTTATTGACGGTGTAGGTTCCAGGAACTTTGTTTTTCTTGATAACTTTATAAAGTTGTTTAAGAACTCGGCCTTCCTGATGGCAGCGAAAAACACACTGACATTTTCACTTATGGCGGTTCCGCTGGCGGTTATTCTGTCTATAATTATGGCTCTTATGCTTGAAGCGAGAATACCACTGAAATCACAGTTCCGGACTTTCTTTTTAAGCCCTATGATGGTTCCTGTGGCTTCGGTGGTCTTAATTTGGCAGGTGCTGTTTAACTATAACGGAACGGTGAACGAATTTTTGATGATTTTCGGCGCCGACAAAATAGACTGGCTGCAGTCTGACTACTGTCAGGTAGTGGTGCTGATATTGTTCTTATGGAAGAATTTGGGCTATAACATGATACTGTTTATGGCAGGTCTTGCAAACATTCCGAAAGAACTTCTTGAGGTTGCGGACGTTGAAGGTGCTTCGGAAACATATAAGTTTTTTGCCATAAAGCTCCGCTATCTGTCGCCTACGGTGCTTTTCGTTACTATTTTGTCCCTTATAAACTCCTTTAAGGTATTCCGTGAGGTATATTTGCTGACAGGAGACTATCCTTACGAAAAGCTGTATATGCTGCAGCACTTTATGAATAATACCTTTAAATCTCTGGACTATCAGAAACTTTCTGCCGCAGCAGTGATTATGGCAATAGTTATGGTGGTGCTGATAGCCTTGCTGTTTAAGGCTGAGGACTGGTTCGGAAAGGACGTGGAGGGATGAAAAAGAAACATTATTTCAGCAGAACTACCATGTTTCTGCTAAGCGCCCTCTTTGCTGTGGCTTTTCTGCTGCCCACTGTTTTGACAATCACAAATTCCTTTATGTCGGAAAGTGAAATAAATTCCAACTACGGCATGATTTTTTCAACTACTACCGGCGGATATGTATCTGAGACTGTTAACCTTAAATTTATCCCTGATAAGGTCACATTCTCCCAGTATATAAACGGACTTATAAAGTCACCTGAATACCTGATTAAATTCTGGAACAGTATTATTCTGGTTGTTCCCATAGTTATATTTCAGGTTTTAGTGGCCTCAATCGCGGCTTATAGCTTTACAAGGTGGCGGGGCAAGATAAGAAGCGGAATCTTTTTCTTTTATGTTATTTTGATGCTTATGCCATATCAGGTAACGCTGGTGCCAAACTATCTTGTCAGCAAATGGTTGGGAATAATAAATACCCGCTGGTCAATAATACTGCCCGGTATATTTGCACCTTTTTCGGTTTTCCTTCTGACTAAATTCATGCGGCGAATTCCGTATTCGCTTATTGAGGCCGCAAAGGTGGACGGTGCGGGGGAGTGGCAGATATTTACGAAAATTTGTCTGCCCCAGTGCCGCTCGGCTATTTATTCAATAACCATTTTGGTGTTTATTGACTACTGGAACATGGTTGAACAGCCTCTTATCCTTTTACAGGATGCAGACTCTCAGCCTCTTTCCGTGTTCCTCTCCAGCATAAATGCAGGAGAAATCGGTCTTGCTTTTGCAATGGCCACTATATATATGGTACCTTCGCTGCTCCTCTTCCTCCACGGCGAGGAATACCTTGTTGAGGGAATAGCAAACTCCGGCAGTGTGAAGGGCTAAAAGCAGTTTGAAGGGAGATTAAATATGGAATTTAAACCAAAAAACAGAGAGTGGGTAAAGAACGCAGCAATTATATTTCTGCTGATTCTTCTGGTTCTCACCTTCTTCTCAAATACTATTATGAACAGAACCCTGCCTGAGGTGGCTACTCAGTCCGTGCAGAGCGGGCCTATTACCGCAAAGGTTCGGGGAACCGGCACCGTTGCTGCAAACGGCAGCCATCAGGTGAAGGCCGATCAGACCAGAGAAATCCGTGCAGTTATGGTAAAGGTGGGTCAGGAAGTTGAGGCAGGTGACGTGCTTTTCGTTCTCGGTGCCGGTGACAGTACCGAGCTTGAAACCGCACAGAGCACTTTGCGCCAGCTCCAGACAAGCTATCAGAAAGCGGCTATCTCTGCGCCGCAGACTGACTATACTTTAGACGAAAAGAAAATTGAGAGAGCAGAGCAGACTCTTGCTCAGGCAGAGGAAGATCTTGA